>SLDG01000156.1 GCA_007125355.1 Balneolales bacterium
AGGAAATGAGCTCTGTTCAGATGCCAGGTACATTTTTGGGATGTTTCATCGTAATGATTCGCCAAATGTACCGATACCGGCACTTTTGATAAAAGCTCTTCAAAATTGATATCAGACGGAGCCGTGAAAACAGGGTTGGTTCCCAAAAGTACAACCGCATCGTATTCGCCATTGTCCATTTTGTCGCACACATTTTTGAAAGCATCGGTATTGTAGCTTTCATCATGAAATCCGGTTTCCACAAATGAAACAGTGTTACCGGTATATCCAAGTGCATAATTCATTGCGGCAACTGCTGCCTGAACTTCAGGATCGAAATCTTGTCCCACACAAAGAACGGCTTCACCTCTGTTCGAAACCAACTCCTCAGCCAATACACTCACCCAGCTGTGATCGCTGAATTTGTTTCTATGTCCGGAAAAGTTTCTTAGCCCACCGGCATTTTCACTAATTTTTGCTGCCAATGCTGCAACAAACAGGGGCATCTCGCCGGCTTTTATACGCAATCTGTGGTCAGCGTTAGATCCTGTAACCGTCATACCATTTTCAACCACATATAAACGGTTCATTACGCTGTTCACATCACTTACGCGTCTTGCATCAGCGTATTCCAAATTCGAACGTACGTTATCGGGAGCCAATCCCATGAAATCATAATCAAGAGAAACTACCACTTTTGCTTTATCGATGTGATAAACCGGCCTTAGTTTTTTACCAAAAGCTAATTCAGAAGCTTTTAGTGCTTTGGAAGGGCCAAATGGCTCGTAAACAGCCCAATCTGCATTCGAATATCTTGAGAGCGCAGCTTTTTTCAACCTGTTAAAAGAGGGCGAAGAACTTGCTTCACTAATAAAAGCAATTCTTTTCGAAGAATCAGAGAGATGCTCGTCGAAGTACTTTTTAAACTCACTCCATGTCTTATCTTCAACACCTTCTTCGCCGTTATAACGCGGGGTTCTGGAACGGTCTACATCATATAAATCTAATATGGCAGCCTGCATTTGCAGGTTTGTAGCACCTTTACTGCCGGGATGGTCACTGTTTCCTTCAATTTTTGTGGGCCGGCCTTCGTTGGTGGTAATCAAAACTCCCATCGCGCTATCCATAAACGGATAAGTTGAAGCATAATGCAGAGGAATTCCAGCTACAATTTCTTCAGGCTGTTTTTTATATGGGAGTAATTTCTGAACCGGCTGACGACATGCAGCTAACCCTGCCAAGGCAACGGAAGCACCCATGATTTGCAGAAAATTTCTGCGGGAATATCCATCAGTTAACTCAGAAGCACCTTCCGGAAATTCACGATGTAGCATTTCCTGATAAGCTTCATTCTTTCCAAGTTCTTCAAGACTGCGCCAGTAAGTTTTTTGTTCTGTTTTCGGCATTTCGAAAAATCGTTCTGTTTAATGGAATATGCTTTACCTGTGGCAGGCGTTACAATAAATAGGAGCGTTAATGTTCTTTTTAGAAATAATCATTTGAGCAAATTCAAAATGATTATCATCAGGTTGCCATGCCATATTTGTTACTTCACTAACCGGGCGCAAGGAGGGTTCCGGGTTATTATGACAATCCAAACACCACCCCATACTTAAGGGCTCGGTTCGCATCACTACTTCCATCCTGTCAACTCTGCCGTGGCAAGTTGCGCACCCTATACCCACATTTACGTGCGCGCTGTGGTTGAAATAGGCAAATCCGGCCAGTTTATGAATGTGAACCCATTCAATTGCTTTTCCTGTTTCCCAGCTTTCACGCAACAATTCAAGTTTATCGCTGTCTGTCGCAATTTGGGAGTGGCATGTCATACATGTTTCGGTAGATGGAATGGAAGCGCGTGCTGATTCTGTTACTGATGCATGGCAGTACTGACAATCAATACCAAGTTCACCGGCGTGCAGCCTGTGGCTAAAATCTATAGGTTGCTCAGGAGCGAAGCCTACATGTGTATGTTTTGGCGAACCGTAGTACCAGAATCCGAAAATTACAGCGACTAATAACAGGTTTAAAGCTAACAAAAGCCTTCTGGGTACTTTGTTAGCCCATTTGGGAAAAAGTTGAGCCATTCTTTAGCTAATGATTAAATACACAATAATTCAGAGCGCCGAAATATAAGATGTTTTTGGAATTTCAGACAGCCAATTCATCATCCGTTTAATACAAATGGCTATTTAAATTCAGTCCAAATAATCAGACGCTCCTCTTATTTTAAGGATTGGCTTAAAATAATACGAATTGCCTTAAAAACCCATAGAAAGTGTATCCCTGATGATTGGAGCTATCTGCTTACCTAACATTTTGAATCTTAGTCTTTTCTGAGGGTGATCAGACCGGTTAGGTTTTTTTTTGAAAATATTTTTTTGGGGATGTGTGGCGTTTGGACAGCTTTTGAGTGCTCAAATGAATTCGAACTAACTCTGTTGCGTAGCCGGCACTGCCTTCGTGGCTTCTTTAAAAGACGCTACTTTTTCAGATACTCTTTCCATTAATCCTGCTACCGTTACATATACAATAGGAATAAGGAAAAGTGTAATTAGAGTAGATGCGGCAAGACCCCCAATCACCACTCTTGCCAATGCGGCCTGAATTTCACCGCCCGTGCCAATACCAAATGAAAGCGGTAATAAACCGAGTATAGTAGTAAGTGTAGTAAGCAAAATAGGCCTTAGCCTTAATCTTCCGGCTTCGATTACCGCATCCCGCACTTTTAGTTTATTCTCCCGGCGCATCAAGTTAATATAATCTACTAATACAATGGCATTATTCACTACAATACCAATGAGCATTACTACACCCATAAGGCTTTGGAGATTTAGTGATGTACCGGTTAAAAGCAATGTAGGAACAACACCGACAATGGCCACGGGAACAGAGAACATTACAATTAGTGGATCAACAAAACGCTCAAACTGTGCTGCCATTACCATGTAAATTAAAAGCAAGGCCATGATTATAGCCATGGTAAAATCGCGTTGTGCTTTTTGTTGTTCTTCGTACTCACCACCAAAGAATACTGAAAAGCCATCAGGTAATGGAATTTGGGAAACCTCAGACCGAATTCTGTCTACAGCGGTTCCAAGGGCAACGCCACTCTCAAGATTCGCGGTGATGTACGTTACTCTTTGTCCGTTTACACGGCTTATATTATTCGGACCTCTCTCGCTAACTTGCTCTGCAACAGCCGAAATCGGAATAATTTCACCCTGACTCGTACGTACAGTGATATTATTTATATCATGAACACTAATTCTGTCTTCTGGGCGCAGCCTTACGGTAATTGGGATTTCCTCACCCTGCTGTCTGAATGCACCGGCACGGCTACCCCCTACATTAGCCTGAATAGCAGTTGCGAGGTCACGCGCGCTGATTCCCAATCTTGACATCTTTTCTCTGTCGAATCGGATATTTTGCTCCGGCCTCCCTTGTCTTACTCCTGCCCAAACATCTGTTACCCCTTCAACTAATTCCACACGATCGCGGATCATTATAGCCAGTTCTTCGGCTGTATTCAGGTCAAAGCCACGTAATTGCATCTGTACCGCTTCAGTGTCATCACCGCCCGAGCTGAATATCCTGCGTAATATCCATAAGCCGGACCGGGCATCTACACGGATGTTTGCACCTGGTATGGTTCCCGTAAGCCGATCTCTGATATCATCTGCAAGATCTGATGCTGATTGTCGCCTCCGCTCCTGATCAACTAATGTAAGGTCGATTTGTGCCCGCCCGTTGCGCGCTTCTTTAGAGACATAGCGGACATCCTCCATAGGCACTACAGCAGTTACGAGTGCATCTAATTCCTGCAAGTATTCATACATCACGGCAATGTTGGTACCGCCATCCATATCCATTCTTATGCGGATTTCATCTGCATCGGTCTGCGGTGCGAGTTCAAACGGTATTGTGGGCAACACATAAAAAGAAACTCCAACGAGTACGGTTGTGATCGCGACGACCCAAACACGCTTTTTTATTCCCAAACCAACAAGATGAGCATACTTATTTTCAATACGCTCAAAAAAACGCTGCCATTTAGTGCGCTTTTCAGGATCGGGATTATCGGGTTCTACCGTAAGAATTTTGTTCGCCATCATAGGAACAAGCGTAAGGGCTACAACAAGCGAGCACAACAGCGCAAAAACTACTACAAGCGCCAATTCCTGGAACATAATCCCTGTAATGGTTTGCATGAACAATACAGGAAGGAAAATCACCGAAGTAGTGAGTGTCGCGGCGATAATCGCGCCGGTAACCTGTTTGGTTCCAATAAGCGCGCTCTGTTTTCTGTTTTTGCCATTTTGACGCTGCCGCACAATATTTTCAAGCACAACAATGGCATTATCTACAATAAGGCCGACACCAAGCGCCAAACCTCCGAAACTCATTTGATTGAGTGTGAGCCCGTTGAAATACAACAACCCAAACGTGGCGATAATAGAAATGGGGATGGTAATCCCGATTATAAACGTGGCAGAACCGTTCCTGAGGAAAGAGAAAAGCACTATTACGGCAAGAATCCCACCCCAAATCGCGGCATTTCTTACATTATCAATTGACTTTTGGATGAATGTACTTTGGTCTGTAATAACCCTGAGCTGTAAATCTGTACGCTCCAGATTAATGCGCTCAAGTTCTCTGTGAATCTGCTCTGATACCGCAACAGTGTTGGCGCCGGTTTGCTTCCGAATCCCCATTCTTATGGTTGGCATGCCTTCAATTTCGATATATCTGCCTATATCCTGATATCCCGCAGTCACATTCGCCACATCTTTAACCCGGATGGGCGTTCCGTCTACGGTTGTCACAATGGTATTTGCGACTTCTTCTACGGTGGTAAACTCACCCAGAGTACGCACATATAAATCACTGAGCCCTTCGCGGATATTTCCGCCGGGAGCATTTACATTTTCCTGCCCGATTGCATTAATGATATCATTTGCCGTAACCCCCGAAGAAATTAAACGTTCGCGAATCATATCCACATGGACTTCGCGGTTTACTCCGCCCCATACATCAATGGAACCAACTCCGGGAATTTGTTCAAAGCGCTTGGCAATTTCGCGTTCAAGAATCCGTGTCAACTGACTCATCTCCCTTTCAGAACGGGCACCGATAATAACAATGGGGGAATCGTTCGGGTCAAATCTCCAAAGTCTGGGGGGATCTACATCGGGTGGTAATTGGCGTCTTACCCTGTCGAGGGCTGCGCGGACATCATTTGTGGCTTCGTCAATGTTGGTATTTTGCGCAAATCTGAGAGTTACACGGCTGTTTCCTTCGCTTGAATTAGAGTTCACCTGCTCTACATTGGGGACTCCGGCAATGGCATTCTCAATCTGATCTGTGATGAGCATTTCCATCTCCTCAGGACCCACATTGGCGTAGTTTGTGGCAATGGTGATTTGAGGAAATTCGATGGGCGGCAATAAATCAACCGGCAGATACCTGAAGCCAATAATTCCCAGCGTTATAACAATGAGATAAATCATTGATGTAGCTATTGGCCTTTGCACTGCTTTTTTTGAAATTGACATATTACCTGTTCTTTTAATTGAGCATCTGCACTATTGAAAATGCTAAAACTCTGTGTTCAGTTTATTCTATGATTGTGATTATTAATTAATCGTTAAATTTTAGACGCCGGGGCCATCTGTTCCATTTCTATTGGCAAGTTTTCGGCGAATCATCTCAAGAAGGTCACGGCTTTGCAATTCCTGTAAGTGAATCATCCTGTCCCATTCAATTACTCTTACATTTGCAGATTCTCTGCCTGAAGCGAGGAGATTCTGGCCTAAAGTAACTACATAATCACCACTGTTAATGCCTCTTATACCGCTAACCTGCCGGCCTTGAGCAACCAACTCGATTGGAACAAACGATACGGGCACGGGGCCAAAAATTTCGGGACGTTCTTCTTCATCAACGAAATCAAGTTCAGAAAACGACGAAGCGGAAGCCACATAAACGCCTCTGCTGCCATCAGATGGATGATTGTAAATCGCGTTGTTTGGTACGAGAACAGCTTGTTCGCTTTCGCCATAGAGAACATCAACCGTTACGAACATTCCGGCACGCAACCTGTTTTCGGTATTATCGACAGAGATTTCGGCAGTTGTAGCATTTGTGACAGGATTTAAAAATGGCGAGATACGATCTATTTGTGCCATTACAGGTTCAGCTCCGATATTATCGGATGTGATACTCACCGTTTGGCCCGCTTCAATGTAACCGAGCATCCGCTCTGTAAGGGAAACTCTTATTTCCATATTTCTTGTATCACCAACCTCAAAAAGCCGGGTAGATGGCGAAACACTTTGTCCGACTTCAACCTGTCTTGAACCCACAAATCCGTCGATAGGTGAACGAATTACCGTATTTGCAAGATCGTTTCTTCTCTCCTCAACTACAGAGGCTGCCTGATTTTTTTGCGCTTTAGATAGCTGTAAACTTGCATCTGCAGATTCAACCTGCGCCTGAATAGTCTCTAATTCGAGTTCACTTTCAAGGTTTCTTTCGCTAAGTGTTTTCACTCTGTTGAGACGGGATTGCAACTGTCGGAGATTGGCTTCTGATTGTGCGACCTGAGCCTCTGCTATTTCATAACCAGCCTCCGCTTGTCGTAAGCGTTCGCGCGCTTCAGAATCACGCAAACGCACTAAAATCTGTCCTTGCTCTACGCGATCACCACTATTCACCAATATTTCTGTTATGGGGGCAGTAATTTCAGGGAATATTTCAATCTGATTTTTTGCCCGCACTACTCCGGTAAGGCGCTC
>SLDG01000230.1 GCA_007125355.1 Balneolales bacterium
CTGGCCAATGAGATCGACAAACGCGTAAAACAGCTGGCCGGCGTGATTTATCTGGCCACATTGAAGGCCGACGGTTATGATCGCTCGACGGATGAGCGTCAGCAGGCATTTCTAAAAAAGCGATTGTCAATGGCACCGGCGCTGACGCGTTATAATATCCGGAATATGCTCCGTTCGAGCCGGGCCGCGCTGGTGGAGCATTTGCTGGGTACGGAGGAGGCCATGAAGCAGTTTGGCATCAAAGATTTCAAAACCGGAAATACGGGAAATATCCTCGGCAAGGTACGTGAGCTGAAGGAGAAACCTCCGAAAACAAATCTTACCGTTGAGCTGCCGGAATTTTTAAACGATGCGGAAAAATGGAGAGTCTGCTGCAAGCGTGAGGAAAAACTGCTTACTGAAATTGCGAACTTGGCAATCCGCATAAGCGACAGACGGGAACGTGGCAAGGCCAAAAAAATCACGGAGCTGATCGACCGGGAAGGCATGATCCTGGTTTTTGATACCGCGCTGATCACCCTGAACCTGATGAATCAGATTCTAAACGAGATGGGCTATGGTAAGAAGGCGATGGTGGTAACCGGGAGCACTGGAAGTACAAAAAAATTGCTCAAAGAGTCGTTCGCACTTGAGGCTGAGGCGAATAAAATGGCGGCACTGTGCAGCGACGCGCTTGCAGAAGGAGTGAACCTGCAGCGAGCCAGTGCGGTCATTTTTCTGGATATGCCGTCGGTTATCCGGATTGCGGAACAGCGGATCGGCCGCGTAGAACGCATGGACAGCCCTCACAAAAAGGTATCCGTTTACTGGCCGGATGATTCTGATGCTTTTCGTCTCAAAACGGATCGGAACTTTTTCCAGCGGCATCAGATGGTGGAAAGCCTGATTGGGAGCAATATCCGCCTGCCGGATGAAATGACCGAGCGTTCAACAAGATTTGAGGAGGAAACGCTTAGCGCCGAGCAGGTCATTGAGGCGCTGGAAAAGCATCAGGAGGAAGATCGTTCCTGGGAGGGTTTTGAGGATGCGTTCAGCTCAATGCGGGCGCTGGTATCTGGAGAAAAAATGCTGATTAGTGAAGAAGCGTACAGTCAGGCGCTGAACCTTGGTAATAAACAGGAAGGCGCGTGGATCAGCGTGGTGAAAACCGCGGAACCGTTTGTATTTGCCGCCGTGGAAAATACCGGGATATCAGCGCCCTACTGGGTATTGCGCACCGGAAAGAAAAAGACGGTTCAGGAAATCAACGAGATTGTGACTTATTTGCGGAAATATCTTCCCGAATCTGAACCGATGCCGTTTGATAAAGACGCTGAAACGCAGCTAAAACAGATGGCCAACTGGCTGGTTAAACACGAACAGGAAACGCTGCCCAACAAGAAGAAAAACGCGTTAAACCAGATGAAGAAGATTCTGCCGAAATGGTTGAAAAACGTACAAAATAAGTCGGTGTCGTGGCAATCTAAAGTGAGAAACCTGAACAACATTGCATCAGGAAAATCTGGTGCCGGCACGGTGGATTACTACGAACTGGCCAACCGCTGGCTGGATATCGCCCAGCCGATTCTGATACACTGGTTGGAAGAAGAGCGGCGCTCACGGAAAAATCACAACATCCGCCTGCAGGATGTAAACAGCTATCTGGCAGATAATCCCATACCGGAAGCAGATCTGAATCACATTCTGGATAATCTTCCCCAAATCAAACCTGCCGATGAGCGGATAAGGGCGATAATTATCGGGGTGTGAAAGAAGGTTTGTTTCTAATTGGCAGCGAATTCTGAGTACAAATCCAGCTTCCAAATTTGTCGGCCGGCTTGTCTGAGTAAACATAACCTGGGTTATTCACGTCAAGATTAAATTTAGAGCATAAACCTTTGGCTACTTTTGATGTAAAGAAAAACTGCACACACTCAAAATATTCGATTAATATATTTGATTTAAAGAGAGGGCCAAATGAAATTTGGCCTGCAAAGCGAATTAAGTATTGTGTGGATCAAAGTCACTAAAAATCTTTAAAACTTCCATCCAACCTGATTCCAATACCATAAACAGCCGAACAGAGCAAAAGACATAATCACAACAAGTACGGAAAATACTTTTCGGGCAACCGGCCTTTCATGTGCCCGGAAGATTACTGCTGACAGGAAGATTGTAAAAAAGAATGCAACAACCGGAAAAAGCGTGCTGATATAAAACAATACCGGAACTCCATATCCAAATCCGATTACTATTTCATAAGGCTGGATGAATAACATGGATAATCCATACATTAAAATGGTTAAAGTGTATGGCAGTGCCACCCCGAGTTCAAACCTTGACAAAGAGCTTGAAATGTGGCTTTTCTTTCTGATTTTCCGGATCAAAAAAAGAACCGGATAAATCAGTGAAATAATCAAAAAAAAGAGCATTGTGCCGCTGATGAATGACTGTTGTACCGTTCTTGTTTCAAGAAAGTGAAGCCTTTCGTTAGCTGATGTTCCGGTTGTGAAAGCGTGAGTGATTTTCCCGTTTTCTTCACGGAAGGCGAGGAAATAATCGTCATCTATTGACTGAAACAGAAGAGGCTCAACCCGTGCCAGTCGACGCGGTTCACCGGTGTATGTGGGCATAATCAGGAGACTGTCACCCAATGATGTAGTGGTGAATTCATGACCCATGAATCCAATAAGCACAGCAAATTTCGTAAAATAGTTTTTGCTGTAACGCGTGTTTCTCCAGGTCGCGGCAAAGTCGGAAATCGGCCGGTCGTCGCTGTAAAATCGTTCGGGCAGCGGCGCAGACGGTGCTGGGTGTGGTTCCGGCAGCAGGGTTTCGGTTAATACATGTGTTGCATCATTAATGAACCCAAATTCCATTGTGTTTGTGGCCAGAAATATGGCGGTTTGATGATCAGGGAAAAACCAGAGTCTCGCCGACATACCGATATAACCGCCGTCATGGCCAATTACCCGGTGGCCACTGTATTCAATCAAATTCCACAGAAAACCGAATCCACCTGAGAGCTTATGGTGATGCGTGAACTGAACCGAAAGCATTTCTGTGGCCATCTCTTCTGACAGAACACCCGACTGATAAAGTCCGTCAGGTTGCAGCATCAGATGCATGAAGCTCTCCATGTCGTGGGCTGTGGAAACCATCATGCCGGCGGGGGCGTCCATAATGTAATCATATTGCAATGGAATCAATCCGGGGCCAGTTTGGAAATAGCCGGTCATAAAGTTCGTCAGTTCATTTTCATCCGGATCAAATGTACTGTTGTGCATTCCGAGTTTTTCAAAAATTTCCTGTTTCATGATTGAATTAAAATCACGGCCATCGGCATGTTCAAGAACATAACCCGCCAGGGCTGCGCCAAAATTGGAGTAGGAAGATAACTGACCTGAATCAATCACTCTGTCCGGAAGCTGGTTTTTGATGAATTCCCCGAGTGCTACCGCCTCTTCCCGGGTTCTTGCCGATTTACCGATATAGCGGTCATCGAATCCGGCTGCGTGAGTCAGTAAATGACGTAGTGTTACAGGGGCCGGGGAAGCGTCCTGAACCAGGGGTTCATCAAAATAGGTGTTGATATCCCGGTCCAGGTCAAGCAGTCCTTTCTCGACCGCGTGTAACACACCGAAAGAGGCAAAGGGTTTGGATATTGAGCCCACCCTGAATATAGTTTCCGAGGGGTCAACCGGGCGGTTTTCTTCGATATTGGCCAGGCCAAAAGTTTCAATCATCAACGTGCTGTCTCCCTGAACAACGACCACAACTGCACCGGGAGCGGTATGTTTTTGAAAAATCTCTTTGATTTGCGTGTGCAAAGTGTCCTGATTTTGAGTTCCAAAATGGAACATTGCCAGGAAAAGAATTGAGGTGAGCTTCATGGTAATCCTCCGGTGTAATGTTACTTAAGAGGGTTTTGGAAATCCTTTATCTTGCTATTCTTTAAACTAAAATCACTGATTTTTCCAAGCCTTCTTTAGCTTAAATTTATCAGAAATTATTCAAGTTTAATAGAGTTTGTATAAATAAAAATCAAAAAAGCTAAAGCTATATTTCTTATAAATTAATGATTAATTCGGGATAAACTCTGATAACTATGAAAGGGCTTGAAAATTTCCTTGATCTTTACATATACACAAAAATGGGCTTCCTGATAATTTGCTGATTTTAATCTTGTTACAGATCTCTTCAAAGGTGTACTTCTGTTTAATGAGATGGAGGAATTCCTCAACTTGAAACTTAGACTCAGATGACAGTTTTTGATTTTTCAAAACGCTGTGTTCGCTGACTGCTTTGCAGTTTACCTTTATTTATGGTGTGGGATTTGTGCTGCGTGGCGATCAAGCCTGAACTTAAGTAAAAAAAAGCAAACCCATCCGTACGAAAAGCTTTGGGAACATGAATTTTTCTATGACCGCTTCACGAAGTTGGAGCCAATCAAAGTCGGAGTTATCCGAAATTAAATGTTGCGTCTCTATATAACTTGTCCCGTTTAGCCGGGATGTTTGGTGCGCTCACCCGAAGCGCCAGCCGGAAAATCAGAAGAAAGTTCACGCAGAACAACTACTCAACATCATACCTATTGAAGCACTAAAACAAGCACTTAAAGGTATTTGTAAAAGATTCGTATTGCCTATTGACATTGGAGGTCATATATATGTTACACCACAATGGCTGGTATTGATTCACCCAAATAAGTCGGCATGTGAACCTGTTCTTACCAACATTAATTCATCTTCGGTGCTGATGTATACAAGTAGCCAATCCGGTTCTACATGACATTCTCTTGTGCCAGCATAGTTGCCCACTAATTTGTGATCTTTATATCTCGGTTCAAGCATCTCGTTATTAGCCAACTTTGTAATGATTTGCTTGAAAACAGTAAACGATTTACCGCGCTTTTTCATCTTCTTCACGTCTTTTTCAAAACGGGTAGTTCTGGAAATCGTTTTCATTAAATGTCGAGATCTTCAAATAGTTTTTGAGTGGAATCCACCGATTTTACCTGCGTTCTCGTCTGAGCTTCAGCGATCGCCTTCTTTGTAGTATCATTTGGGATTTTTAAATCAAAAGGTAAACCTTGCTGAAGTTGAACCTGCTTAAAGAAGATGCGAATAGCTTCAGTCGTAGATAGGCCAAGCTGTTCGAATATTAATTCGGTTTCTTCTTTTAAGTCTGGCTCGAGTCTCGCTCGTACTGTTGCGGTTTTACTGGGCATAATAATTTAAATTTAGCTACTTCTAAAGTAGCACATCTGTGCTACAAATGCAACGGAAATTATGAATGAATAGTATCAAGCCTGAATTACATTAGATAGTATAGGAATTAGCACAATGGTCTTTTTTAGTGGAAATAAGCTAAAGTCGAAGTTGATGACGCTACGGTATGAAAGCCATTAGTATGAGCGATGCAATTAGAGTCTTCAAGTGAAACTTTGAAAAGGGGAACTTCAACTGATACTCTTTTTTAAATAAAAACTCATAAACCTTAACCTTTTACATTGAACTATACTATACCATGTGGTGTAACGGTTCGGCATTTGTGCGGCATCGACTTACATGCAAGAACAATGTATATCTGCATCCTGGATAAATTCGGTTAATAGAAGGGTAGGATTTTTCCCTGGGTGAACCGCCACGGGTTTGAGGTGCACTATAACTGGAAAGCCCCCCGCGTTCTTAACCGCTGGCTTCAACATCCACACCATGGGAACGACACTGAATGATCGGGGTATCACCGCTTCACGAAATAGGAGCCAGCTAAAGTAGGAGTTATCCGAAATTGAATGTTGCGTCTCTATATAACTTGTCCCGGTTAGCCGGGATGTTTGGTGCGTTCACCCGAAGCGCCAGCCGGAAAATCAGAAGAACGTTCACGCGGAACAACTACTCAACATCATGCATAAAGAATAACTTAAACAAGCACTTAAGAGTACTTGTAAAAAATTCGTATTGCCTATTGACATTAGAGGCCATATATATGTTAGTAGCCCGACGAGTACAGAATAATAAAATAGGAGTTGCTATTTTATGTCATATTTGACATATTAGAAGTATGTCAGAAAGTGATAAATACTTGGTATGGTTACACGGTGAAGTTAAAACACCGCCATTATCTATGGAAGCCAGAATTAAAGCTGGTTTTCTGCTCAGAAGACTGTAAAAAGGCGAATTACTGGACATGCCAGTTTCCCGACCCATGCCGAGCATTGGAGCTAATTGCCATGAACTTAGAATTAATGATAAGTCCAAAATCTGGAGAATTGTATATTTCATAGATGAAGACGCAATTGTAATTCTGGAAGTATTTGCGAAGAAAACTCAGAAAACACCCACTGAAGTAATTGATAATTGTAAACGAAGAATGCAGTTATATAAAGGATGAGGCTAATAATGAAACAGCAAAAACGAAAACAACTTGAAGAAAAAGGCTTTCGAATAGGATCAGCCTCAGATTTTCTGGAACTCATCCCGGAAGAGGAATCCTATATTGAAATTCGATTGGAAATAAGCGGACTGGTAAAATCTCAGCGTAGAAAACGTGGCTGGACCCAGCAGCAGTTAGCCAGAGCCATTGGATCTAGCCAATCCCGTGTTGCCAAAATGGAAGCCGGCGAGCCAAGTACTTCATTAGACTTGATGATTAAAACATTATTGCGACTTGGTGTTTCCAAAACGCAGATTGGCAATTTGCTTACCGGAAATTTAAACCCGGATTTTGAACCAGCGTAATTTTTTAAGATTGAGAATAGGCTACTAAC
>SLDG01000342.1 GCA_007125355.1 Balneolales bacterium
AAACGACATGGCACTACCGAGGTTTATGAATATGTGAATTAGGAAAACACTGGCAATTCCAAAAATCACAATTTGGGCAAACGGGTGCTTGTGGCTTCTGGCCAAAAACAATAATCTTGATAGCATAATTGCAAACAAAAGCAAAACAAATCCGGCACCAATGAATCCGAATTCTTCACTAATTACACAGAAAATAAAATCTGTTTGTTGTTCAGGGAGAAATCGTAATTGGGTTTGTGTGCCCTGCATGAATCCCTTACCAAAAACACCGCCGGATGCAATCGCTGTTTTTGCCTGAATCACGTTCCATCCGGCTCCAAGTGGGTCTGCTGAAGGATTGACAAAGGCCTCTACCCTTGTCTGCTGATGCGGCTGAAGCACTTCCATCATTGCAACCTGAACCCCAATTACTACCAAGAGTGAAAAAACGAATGACAAAAATGTTAATACCGGTTTTTTTTCGAGTATAAATACGGCAAGTGGAATGAGAATGGCAAATACTAACGCGACAATCCAATTTACCACACTAAGGTAAGCCAAAACTCCGGGGGAAATCATAATCAGGCATAACCCGTAAGGTAAACCTGACCAAAACAATACAAATGCAAGCAGAATGACGAATACGAGCGAGGTTCCTGTATCCCCCATTATAGTAATGAGTACAACAGGCAATATTATTAGTGTTGTAATTATGAGTACTGTTTTAAATTGACCGGCATGTGCTTTTCGGTTTACACTCAACCATGCTGCAACAACGAGTACAGTTGCGGTTTTCATAAATTCACTAATCTGAAGCCTGAAACCACCAACATTGAGCCAATTTCTTTCACCGGCAACTTCTACACCGAACAAAATTGTTAATATGCCAATAACAATGGTGGCGATATATAACAACCAGGAAAAAGTCAAAAATGTGTTGGATGGCACAAATTGGATTAATAAAATTAAAGCAAGCCCAATAAATACATGTAATACCTGACGGCTGAAATTCCCGGCAATATGTGTATCTATATGCATTGGGCCTTGTGTGGCAGAATAAATAGCAATCAGGCCAATTACACCAAGACTAAGCCAGCAGAAAAAAAGTATGTAATCGAATCTACTAAGTTTCATCAGTTTTGCGGCTCAAATGGTGCAGGTTCGAAATTGAGCATCATATCCAACACATGTTGTCTTCTGATTTCGCCATAGAAATACTGCTCGTACAATAAACCTGCAATAGGCGCTGCTGAAACGGAACCAAATCCAGCATTTTCAAGAAGAACAGCAATTACTATTTCAGGGTCTTCTTCAGGTGCGTATGAAATAAACCAACCGTGGTTTTGCCCGTGCGGATTTTGAGCTGTCCCCGTTTTACCTGAGATAGAGACATCCCGTAAGTTAACATAGTGCCTGCCCGAACCATCAGTTACTGCTTTTCGCATTCCTCTTCTTACGGTCTCAATGTTTCTTGCCTGAACCCATGTAATTGGGGCTTTCTCTGGATTTGTATATTCATAGGAGCCATCTTCATGGCTGATTTTACGCACGATATGTGGTTGTAATAATTCACCACCATTGGCTATAGCAGCCGTAGAAACAGCCATTTGCAGTGGTGAAGCACCCATTGCACCCTGACCAATACCAAGGTTAATGAGATCGCCTAATCCCCAATTCCACCTACCGAAATTTCTTTCAAACCATGTGCTGTCTGGAACAAGTCCGCTTCTCTCATTATTCAGGTCAATTCGATTTGTGACACCAATACCGAAACTTTTAATTTTTTCAGTCCAGCTGTTCAATCCAAACCTTGTTACATATCTATCCATTAATGCATAAAAAAATGTATTGCATGAAGTTTCTATAGCCTGTGCGATATTTTGATTGCCATGGTGCCTGAGACAACGATAAAACCTCCCTCTCTGATATCCACCCGAGCAGTAAATATTTGTACTCGGAGTTATCAGTCCTGCTTCAAGACCAATTAGCCCCATAATTGGCTTAATTGTTGAACCGGGGGGCTGGGTTGTTGCTATGGCACGATGAAACAGTGGTGTGGAAGTATCTGAATTGAGGGCACGCCAATATTCTCTGTCTATTCTGCCTGCGAGACGTTCATTATCGTAATCAGGAGCGCTTACAATTGCCAGAATGCCACCGGTCTTAGGATCCATTGCAACCAGTCCGCCTGTTTTACCTTCCATAAGTTTTTCAGCAAGCAATTGCAGTTCGAGGTCTAACGTTGTATGGAGGTCTGCTCCTTTTACCGGGTTGATATCTAAAAAACCCTCATTATAACTGCCTAATGAGCGGCCAAAAGCATTAACAGTTACAAATTGAGTTCCTGTCTGACCTCTCAGAAATGGTTCATAAATGCGTTCAATTCCACTTCGCCCGACCTGATCTCCAAGTCTGTATTTATCTGATACGGCAAGCTCTTCTCTGGTGATTTCGGCTAAATAACCAAGCGTATGCGATAAACGGGCACCGCCAGGATAACTTCGTTTACCTTCTACCTGATAATCTATACCGGGTAATTGCCATATGTTTTCCTGAATATTTGAAAAAATATCAAAAGATACATCAACTAATAACCTGCTTGGCCTATGAAGTGAAAAACGACGTGCTTCATCTACTCGTTGGTGGATAATTTCTTGATCAACCCCCGTAATTTCTGATAAAAACGGAATGGTTGAGCGATCAAAATTTGCCGGTGTAAAAAGAATAGTAAACGAAGCTTGATTACCGACAAGTAACTGATTGTTTCTGTCAAAAACCAATCCTCTTGCGGGACTAACGGTTTCCTGTCTGATACTGTTACGCTCACTTATGGGATTATAAACATCGTGCTGCACTATTTGCAACTGTATAAGCCGGCCGAACAGCAACAAAAAAAACAGTATAACACCTATTTGAAGAATCAGATAGTTTATGTTTTTTCTGTCTGTTTGGTTGTAATTTTGCATGGCGCTATTCGGGTTTCAGCAAGTAAAAAAATGTACCTGTTATGGCTATATAAACGCTATTACCGACCCAATATTTAATAAAAAATGATTCAAATGAAAAAAGGCCGGCAAAAACAGCAATAGCAAGATAAATCACATTATAAATTAGGCTTATAACTAATAACAAACTGAATACCTGAATTGGCTGTAAAATATTTTCTGCCTGCCTGCTTACAAAACCATGTACCATTAATATAATTAATGTTTTAGAAAACAGATGAACACCCCATGTATCAAATAAGATATCTGAAGCAAAAGATAAAATGATGGTGATAATCAACGCGCTTGTGCGTTCAGTTTGAGTGCAAAGCCATAAAAGATATATGAAAACCACATCCGTTTGGATGCCAAAAAATTCGAGATGACGGAAAACGAGTAGTTGTAGAAATAAAAATAAAACTCCTATTCCAGTGTATGTTAGAAATGTGTTACTCATCTTTGCAAATCGTTCCAGGCCTGCTCTAATTCTTTAAGTTCTTGTTCTGGCTCAAATAGCATCACATGAGCTTCCGCTATAGTATAGAAAGAAACAAATGCATCAAGATAAATAATTTGGGTTTCTTTACCCGGTTCAGGCTCAGCTCTTTTAATTGAACCAATTGGTATACCATAAGGAAACTGCAGGCTCATTCCTGATGTCTTAACCATCGTACCCGGAGTTACTTCAACTGTTTGAGGTACATATCGCAGAACCAATTCACGTATTCCGGTATCTTCCCACGTAACGATTCCGAAAGCTCTCGTTCCCTCAATTACAGCGCTTGCTCTGAATTGTCTGTTTAGCATCGGTAATACGTTAGAATAATTGTTGCTTGTTAAAGTGACCGTGCCTATCAGTCCATCTGCGTTAAGAACAGGCATCCCCGAAAGAACACCATCTTTTTCACCGGCATTGAGAATAAGGTTATTGTTTATACCGCTAAGGTTTTTCGTGATTATTCGGGCAGGAACTAAATCATGCTCAGATTCTTCCCGCATCTCAAGTAACTGCCTTAGCTCATGGTTCTCGGTGGCAAGTGACCTCATTCTGCTAACTTGGTCCTGTAAGAGAATATTTTGTCTTTCAAGAACGGCATTCGTTTGCAAAGCTTTTCTGTAAACCCTGACATTTGAAAGTGGGGTCTCGAGTATACTTACCAAAGTAATTGACGCTTTGCGTGTATTTTGGAATGCATCATCCTGCCTGGCAGTCATTAAAACAAGCGCAATTATTAAAACAGCAACTGTGATCAGCTGGTCTCGAATATTCCCAAATTTTGAGAAATCTATTCTCATAACGCTATATAACAGCCTTTACTAAACATTTTGAGCCGGCAATATCAGCCGGCCGATATAATAATCAGGTAAGAACGCTTTTGAAATAATCCAGTTCTTCAAGTATGGCTCCTGTACCACGAACTACTGCTGTAAGTGGGTCCTCAGCAATGTGAACTGGCAAGTCTGTTGTTTCCATAATAAGTTTGTCGAGATTACGTAAAAGCGCACCACCACCGGTTAGCATAATTCCCCTGTCGAGTATATCTGCCGATAATTCCGGCGGGGTTTGCTCCAGTGATTTTGTGATAGATTCTACAACAGTATTAACGGATTCAGACAGTGCTTCGCGTACATCTCTTGAAGTAACAGTTCTTGTTCTTGGCACGCCGTTGATAAGGTCGCGCCCCTTGGTTCCCATTTCAATTTCTTCTTCAAGCGGAGTTGCAGAACCGAGTAAACATTTCACCTCTTCAGCAGTCCGTTCACCAATTAACAAGTTGTGATTCCTTCTGAAATAATTGATGATATCTTCATTGAATTCATCGCCACCAAGACGAACTGATTGTGAGTAAACGATACCAGAAAGCGCAATAACGGCAATTTCGGTGGTTCCACCACCAATATCCACGATCATGTTACCTACAGGCTCATGAACATCAAGGCCAATACCAATAGCTGCTGCCATAGGCTCATCTACGAGAAACACCTGTTTTGCTCCTGCCCTTTCAGCACTATCACGAACCGCTCTTTTTTCTACCTCTGTAATCCCGCTTGGTACACAGACAACCATTTTCCTTGTTGATGTGAACCAACTTTTCTTTACTTTCTTAATCATACCTCTGATCATGTGCTCTGCAACTTCGAAATCTGCAATTACACCATCGCGAAGAGGCCTGACTGTACGGATATTTTTGTGTGTTTTTTCGTGCATAAGCCTGGCTTCCTGCCCAATCGCCACAACACCGCCAAATTGATCGAGAGCAACAATAGAAGGTTCATTTAAAATGATACCTTTACCTCTTTCGTAAATAAGCGTGTTGGCAGTTCCAAGGTCGATAGCAATATCACTGTAAAGCCAGTCGAACATTCCGTTCGATTTTTTATTAGGTCTCTTTTTTTCCAATTTAAAATCTGTTTGTATTTACGTTAAGTTAAAATCATGCCCAAAGGGCGCATAGTTTGAATTATTCAAACAAAAAAATTAGTGTTTAAAATGTCTGATTCCCGTAAAAACCATCGCCATTCCATATTTATTCGCTGCTGCAATCACCTCGTCATCTCTGATACTGCCACCAGGCTGTATTATTGCTTTTGCCCCTGCTTTAGCAGCTGCTTCTATGCCATCCGCAAACGGGAAAAAAGCATCTGAAGCAACTACAGAACCATCGAGTGGGAGGCCATATTTTCCTGCTTTAAATACTGCAAATTCAGAGGCATCAACACGACTCGGCTGTCCGGAGCCTATACCGAGCGTTTGAAGGTTACGTGCGTACACCACAGCATTGGAATTTACCCTTTTTACTACCTTCCATGCAAATAACAAGTCTTCAAATTGTTCATCTGAAGGTTTTATTTTTGTAACAGTTCTGAGATTTCTAAAATCAAGCGACACATTATCAGGTTGTTGACATAAAATACCGCCAAGAACAGAGCGATAGTTGTATTTTTTTTCTACCGAACTCAGTGACTTTAGTTTTACCAATCGACGTTTTTCTTTCTGCTTGAGCATTTCGAGAGCATCATCATCAAATTCAGGCGCGATAATTATCTCAGTGAAAATGCTGTCTATTTCCTTGGCAGTATTGAGGTCGAGCCTACAATTCAGAGCAACAATCCCACCAAACGGACTCATTTTATCGGTAGCGAATGCTTTTTGCCAGGCTTCTTTTGCTGCAGGCGCTGTAGCCACACCCGATGGGATGGTGTGTTTTATTATAGCTACGGTTGGATTTTCATCGTTAAAGTCCTGTACAATTTTTACAGCCGCATCCACATCCAAATAATTATTATAACTAAGCTGCCTTCCGTGGAGTACATTAATCGTTTCATTCAAATTACCATAAACCGCCGCGGCCTGATGCGGATTTTCTCCATATCTGAGCGCCGAAAATTTTGGAAAATTCAATGTTAATGATTCGGGGAAGCCGGTAGATGTTTTTTCAAGCAGATAGTTCGAAATTGCGGTATCATATACAGATGCTCGTAAAAAAGCCTTATGCGACATCCGTAATCTGAAATTAAAATCCACAGTACCTTTAGCATCTAACTTGTCGATCAATTCCTCGTACGATTCAGGCTCGGTAAGTACGCAAAGGTGATCCACGTTTTTCGCTGCAGAACGAATCATTGCAGGCCCGCCAATGTCTATATTTTCCATGGCGTCTTCAAGGCTGATATCCTTAAGAATCACTTCCTGAAATGGGTAAAGATTAACAACAAGTAGCT
>SLDG01000007.1 GCA_007125355.1 Balneolales bacterium
CGATTGTTTGCGGCATTGGGTAAAATTACCGGACCCAATAACTCTGAGTGACCTTCTACTTCGTTACGTTTGTACTCTACCGGTTCTCCGTTATCGAAAAGTACATCCTGAAAATCATCCTCGCTGCCAACACGGTATTGCAACCTAATATTGTACACTCTCGAGTTTGGCCGAACCGTTCCACCCCGCCATGTTACACTCACTTCGTAGAGTCCGGTGGTATTGATGGCAAGTACGGCAGCACCAAGATAACCACCGCCATCATTCTGCGGATTTGAGGTATTTATAAACGCAAATCCATTTTGGCCAAGGCCGTTAATTCTACTCCGGCTTTCGAGATCGTATGGTAATAGCCAAGGTTCAGTCATTTCATCATCTAAACCCGGATCTTGTATATCGGTTTGCAAAAAAATCATTGAGGGCGGATAGGTTCCGGCCGTTGCATTGGCATTCCACTCAGAAAAAGTATATGGCTCATCAGACAGGTTCCACGGGTCCAGAGTGCCCGGTGTTTCATCATCAGGTTCGAAAATGGCTGTTAATGTTTGGTTTGAAGTGAGCGTGAGTGTAATTACAGGTTGTGTGGATGAACTTGCACCCTGCCATTGCACAAATCTGTACCCTGATTTCGGCTCAGCGCTGAATGTCATTGGGATTGTGCGAAAATAAACCCCTGTCCACGGATAAGCTTCAGATGAAACCCCCGCTGTACCGGACTCTATGCGCGTTCTGTTAACTTTGATGATTCCCTTAGATGCATCATTAACATTCAATGTAAGTTCGTATGTACCGGGCACATTAAACTGTTGCATGATGTGATTTCGCATAAATGTGGGACGTTGCTCGCCAAAACTCCTCATACTGTCGAGTGTTTCCTGCCAGGATGGGATTCCCTCGGGACGCACCCATCTGTTTATATGCTCTTCCATTTCGGGGATATAAAGCGCCTCCATTGAATCAATTTTGGCTACTACAACATCTTCCCTGAAATTTGTATTCAACAAATCGGCAAATCTGTTTATAAAATCGTTACGGAATTGCTGGTTTTGAACGAGCATTCGCAAGATAAAGGTAGACCAGTCGGGGTTTGGCCAGCCCGGCCCATTTTGCTGTAAAGCAAATGCAAGTGTATTATGAGCCGGCCCGGCAGGGTGACCGGTCACGTAATCGAAATCGAGATTAAAACCAAAATCGGTATCAAACATCATCCATCGCCAGCGACCATCGAGGCCAAACGGGGCATCGGGATTGTAATCGTTAAAGCTTCTCCAGTACTGCAGGTTATTGCCCGGCCAATCTGTATTACGGAAATAAATCTGCGCTGCCTGATAATCGATGAAGTTTTCTACATCCATTCTGGTTTTTAATTCAGCGTAATTATCAGGATTTGACACCCCCGGATTATTTAAAAAAGAGCGCATTTGATTGTAATGAGCCACACCGTTTTCATTCCCCCGATCGAAAACGCTGTTATTTTCCATCATTGTAAACTCATCGTCATCAAGGCCATAATGTGTTTCAATATAACGCTGATCAAAACGGTCGCGAATGTTATGTATCCCCCAATATTCCCCATTAATAAACACAATTGCAGGCCTTGAATGCTGCATGTCAACATCCAAATCCTCAATCAGATTTTGCATAAATGCATCCCGGAAAATAGCCCTGTCCCAGTCATTTCCGCTATTTCTAAGAATAAACCGCTTAAATTCAGAAATTTGCTTATCCGGGAAAAGCTGATAATTCACCCATGAGGTTCCGTAATCAGATCTTGCATACATTCTCAAAGACTTCCTCGGGCGGCTTCGGCTGGTACCTCCATGTATTCGCGCGCCCATGTTTTGTGCAAAACCCGGCGTGCCGTCAGATTCAAAAAACTCAAAATAAACCGGCCTTTCCCATTCGCGGCCACGTTGGTTGTAGTTTACATTATTTCCATGCACATAAATACCTATTTCATCATCAAAGAAGTTTTCCTTATCTGTAGAAATAGAAATGACCGGCATAGAAAAGCGATTCTCTACATTTTCACTAATTAAATAACTTCCCGCGGCTACAGGACTTTGGTCGGCATTCGGGAAAAACACTCTTGCCTTAACAACGTTCAGCTTTTTTACTTCCGATAAAGGCGGTTGCCATTCTTCGTCGTAAATATGTCCCGGAGGAATATTATTGGTCGGGATCATTGAAAATACGTTTTCATCGCCAACCCGGTTGGTAAGTAAGAGCTCACCCGTGTAAAGCGGACTATCTTCATTCGGAGTACTGCCGTCGAGCGTATATCGAATTTCCGCACCACTGTAAATGGTTTCGATAGAAAGGGAAATATTTTCGGAATAGAATCCGGGTTGCACTGAAAAAGATGGTGGCTGAAATTCATAAACTGTGTACGAATCGTGATTAGGTTCACCGGGTGTTGGCTTGTCAAAAATTTTGATGCTGCCATTTTCAAAATCAACTCTGCCTACAGATGCATCTTTACCAATTTGAAGAACAGGAAGCTTATCTTTTACGGTGTTGTTATCTCCCTTTAAATAGAAAACATTACCATCAATACTAAACTCGGGGATGTAAGGTGCATTTTCTTTAGCATTTCCCAATCCAATTAATATGTAATCCCCGGGCGCTGCTATCTTTTCCGGCAACTGGAAATTGCTATTGGAATCCCCAACATAATACATTGACAAATCAATGGGCTGATTGCCAATATTATATAGCTCTACCCACCCTTTATTGACGCTTTCAAAAAACAACTCACTGATTCTCAGAGCTTGATCGTCATTCGCAGCGTTTGAACTTAGAGGAAGAAAAAGTAGTAAAAAAAGGCAAATCGTAGCTTTATATCCCATAGGCAATGTGGTCTTTTGCAACTTTGTCACATAAATATAAGAAACGAAAAAATTAAGTGTTGGGAAAATGAGTATTTCTGATATTTGCTTAATTAAGATAAGAAATTTTTATTTATTAATTAAATTTAATATTTTGAATACAGAAGAATGAACATCTTGTAATGGGTTACTTTTAATAATGCACTTAGTCAAAAATGCGATGGCTATTAATTTAAAAACTGCATCACGCTTTTTAGCGAATGATGGGTCTGGTAAAGACTCAAAAGAAAATTACTTTTCACTTTTCGAGGTTGGGAGGTAGAATATGGGACAACAGCAACTTCTGCTAATTGTATTGACCACCATTATTGTTGGCATCGCTACGGTTGTGGCTATAAACATATACAACAACGCTGTAAAAGAAGCGCATCAGGATGAAATAATACAGCAAATGTATAGGCTTGTTGGGGATGCTTCTGCTTACAAAATACGGCCTGCAGCGCTTGGTGGCGGTAGTGGTTCTTTTCTGGGCTTTGAACCAGCAGGTACTGAATCATTTCGTGACCATATTGGGAATCAGGAAGACAGCCCAAATACGGGTGGTAAAGTTACTATTGGTGATGTTAACTATTTCATAGAAATTTGGCCTGAAGGTGGATATCCGCAGCGAATAAAAATTACGGCCTCTTCTCTGAAATACGGAGAGGGAAACCATTGGCGGAATGCAGTTAATGCCCGGGTTATTGCTTACTTTGACAAAGATGGGAAACTGATAAATGACAGCAACAGACAGGGAATTATGATAGAGGGAGACTGGTAATTATTAACTTTTCGACTTTTTCCGCAGTTGATTTTTAAGCGGGCCGGGTTCAATTTCTTCAATTTCGATATCTATTTCTGAGCCTTGCCGTTCTTGATATTGATTAGATGAATAAGACTCACCTTGAACTAATATCATTTCCTGAATATCATCCGCCATCTCATCGAGTTCACTCAAATGCTTGTTGATATACCTATTATCAGCGTTATTTATTACAGGCACCAAAAAGTAGTATACTAATGCTATGATGGCGATTGCCGGCCATAGTAATTCAAGAAAGTAAGAACCAACAAGTAAACCCGCCGCTGCAAGCGCAAGGAAAATGTGCCAGGTAAGTGTGTAGCCTTTCCAACCTCCACCCCATGTGTTTCTCTTACTGATTCTTATTCTGTATCGGCCGCCGACAGGTTGCATTACAATTCGAGTTTCGTAGCTGCCATAGGTGTCACTGCTTTTCCACTCCACAATTTTGCCATTTACTTTAACTTTTGGCTTAAACCAGCTCCACCATTCATTCGAACCGTCTGTTTCGTGGTTTAACATAGCTACCAAGCTTTGTATGGTCTGTTTATCCGGTATGGTTTGAAGCCACCTTTCAACGTAAATTGACTCTGCTTTAACACCTTTTTTGCTTTTAATCGCAGTTTCTGACTCTCTTGTATCAATTTCAGCAGCGGCCTGTTTGAGCATTTCCGGGTTTATTCCAGCAGAAGATCCGGCTACTAAAATCTCTTCGAGACTGAGCCCATCAATATTATTAAAGGCCGTTTTCTGCTCTTTAGCCTGCTTTTCAGTAGCTAATTGCAGAATTTTGGCAACTTCATCTTCCGAATAAAATCTTTGAGACATGGGTAGTGAATTAACTTGCAATCAATTTTAGAATACATATTACAGTTTCCGAACTTCAGGTTTTCGAATATACGCAATAGATGTTTCAATGTGTCAGAGTAGTGCAGATTAATTTTCAAAGTCTACTTTTTTCTGGTCAATAATTTCACTCATATTGAGTATTCTCATGCTGATTTTCGGGTTTTTTAAAATCAAAAATCGTATATTCTAACAGCGATATTTGATTTATGATGTTATCGAGCTTACTCTTTGGAAAGGAACATTTATGGATGAAAAAAGTGCAGAGGGGTCAACTCAAAGTACACTCAGAAATAAAATTGGTTTTTTTGCCGGTCCTGCTGTATTCATAATCATGCTTTTGATAGAGCCACCTCAGGACTTGGAGCCTCAAGCCTGGTACGTAGCGGGCGTAGCGGCTTTTATGGCTATTTGGTGGGTAACAGAAGCTATCCCCATTCCCGCCACGGCCTTGCTGCCAATTATCCTCTTTCCGGTTTTAGATGTAAGTACTGTTGGACAAGCGACAGGGCCATTCGCAAACCCGCTTATCTATCTATTTATGGGGGGATTTATCATTGCGCTTGCACTCGAACGAACCAATTTACACCGGCGTATCGCTTTAAATATTGTGGTTTTAGTTGGTACTAAACCATCATCTATCGTCATTGGATTTATGATTGCAGCTGCATTTCTAAGTATGTGGGTCAGTAACACCGCAACGGCAATGATGATGTTGCCCATAGCCTTATCAATTATTGGATTGGTAGAAAGCCAAAAGAGTATGGATGAAGGTGACCTCCAAACCAATTTCGGCCTGGTAATGTTACTTTGCCTTGCCTATGCTTGTAATATCGGGGGAATAGGAACTCTCATTGGCACCCCGCCTAATGCACTGATGGCCGGTTATATGCTCGATAACTATGATGTTGAGATAGGCTTTGCCCAATGGATGATGATCGGTGTTCCACTTGTTATTGTTGCTCTGCCATTAGTATTCATTACCCTAACTAAGGTACTTTACCCAATAAAAATAAAGAAAATACCGGGTGGCGATGCCATCATTAAAGAAGAATTACACACAATGGGTTCAATGAGTAAACCCGAGCGTATGGTTGCTTTTGTCTTTTTTGTGGTTGCCACTTTATGGATAGTCCGGCCGCTTCTTGAAGATTATGTGCCGAATATTTCAGATACAGGAATTGCAATTTTCGGGGCTGTAATTATGTTTTTACTCCCGGTAGACTTTAAGAAAAATGAGTTTGTGCTTAACTGGGATGATGCCAAGCGTTTACCGTGGGAAGTACTCATTCTTTTTGGCGGAGGGTTAAGCCTTGCTGCGGCAATCACCGATACGGGACTTGCATCATGGATAGGTTACTCGCTCAGTGGCCTTGACTGGATCCCAATTATTATCCTCATGATGATTGCATTAACTGTAATTATTTTTCTTACGGAGGTTACAAGTAACACCGCAACCGCGGCGGCTTTTCTGCCAATTCTCGCGTCTGTCGCCATTATGATGGGTTACGACCCGATGCTGCTTGTTGTTCCCGCCGCCATCGGTGCAAGCTGCGCATTCATGTTGCCGGTCGCCACACCGCCAAACGCCATTGTGTATGGCAGTGGTTTAATAAGCATCCCGCAAATGGCCCGCGCCGGTTTCGCATTTAACATAATTATGATATTTATGATTACAATTGTGATGTATCTGTTGCTCGGGTATGTGTTTGGTGTGGTGGTATAAGAATCGGTGTGTCCTTTTCGATGTAGTACCAGCAGGCCTTCGACTACATGCCGGATTAAGTTGGTTGCTCATAGCGCATTACGTGGCCAGCATTCCGCTCCCCAATATTCGGGACGCTGCAGGCTGACTACTTTTTTAACATTAACGATGAAACCATCATTAACACAGTAGCTCAAAACAAGAATCTGCCAATTCTCCTTTTGCAAATTCATCTTGCTGTTTAGGATGCTGCACCAATTTCGTATATTTTGCGTTGCTTATTTGTAACGGGTGATGTCTAAGTATTACAGCGACTAATCCCTGAACCGACATTTTTCAACTTTCTAAAATTATGCGAGTAATCATTCCCGTCTTCATTTTTTTCTTGA
>SLDG01000137.1 GCA_007125355.1 Balneolales bacterium
ATCAGAATGGTTTAAACTTTTAAATGGCGAGTGGAGATTTCACTATTCAGATAAACCTGCAGAACGTCCGGCTGATTTTTACAGGAATGGATTTGATGATTCCGCCTGGGGCACCATTCCCGTACCCTCAAACTGGGAAGTAGAGGGGCATGGTATTGCCATTTACACCAATATCCGGTACCCGTTCGAGATAGAAGATCTTCGCGCCCCTCATGATGATAATCCGGTAGGATCATACCGCAGAACCTTTGAGGTTGACAATGACTGGGACGGACGCCAGGTATTTTTGGGATTTGATGGTGTGGCATCGGCATTTTATGTGTGGATTAACGGAGAATTTGTTGGTTACAGTCAGGACAGCCGCACGCTTGCAGAGTTTAATGTGACGGAGCATTTACGTGAGGGCGAAAATGAAATTGCCGTTGAAGTCTACAAATGGAGCGACGGCGCCTATCTGGAGGATCAGGATTTCTGGCGCCTGGCCGGCATCTTCAGGGATGTCTATCTGTGGAGCACAGACGATATTCACCTCAGAGATTTTTTGATCACATCAAGCCTGAATGATTCCTACACCAACGGCATTTTTGGTTTTTCCGGTGATGTTACGCTTCTCGGCGAGGTAAACGAAGCTGATGTAAATGTTTCATTAGAGCTTTATGATGCTGATGGGAACAGGGTTTATGATGCTTCAAAAACGGTACAGGCCAGCGGTTCTGAAACGCACTTTGAATTTGATACATCTGAAATACCAAATGTACTTCAGTGGAATGCAGAACAACCCAATTTGTACGACCTCTTCATTACGCTCAGTAGTTCTGATGGAGATGTATTAGCAGTCATCCCAAGAAAAGTTGGGTTCAGAATAGTTGAAATTCGGGACGGACGTTTACTGGTAAACGGTGAGGTCATCCACATGAGAGGGGTAAATCGCCACGATCATAATGCTGAGAGGGGGCATGCTGTAACCCGTGAAGATATGAAGGCGGATCTCGTTTTGATGAAGCAGCATAACGTAAACGCTGTACGTACCGCACACTATCCCAACCATCCATACTTTTATGATCTGCTGGATAAACACGGATTTTATGTGATTGATGAAGCAAATATCGAGACACACGAATTTGGTACCAATATCGATAACAAACTGGCCAATGATCCTGATTGGCTTTATCCAATGTTGGACCGCGTCAATAATATGATATACCGGGACAGAAATCATCCTTCTATCATCATTTGGTCACTTGGAAATGAGTCAGGGGATGGCCCGAATATGACGGCCATTTATGAGCACGTACAGGAATTAGACCCGACTCGATTATTCCATTACGAAGGCACAACCATGGATGGCGGCTTGTTCAATGCAGATATCGGCTCCTTTATGTACGCAACTCCGGAGCGCGTGGAGCGCTTTATTGAAGAACGGCCTGATGTGCCCCTCATGCTGTGCGAATACACGCATGCCATGGGCAACAGCAACGGGCATCTGGCCGCGTACTGGGATTTAATTTATGCTGACAACAACTTCCAGGGAGCGTTTGTATGGGACTGGATGGATCAGGGTCTGGTACACGACGTACCTGAGAGATTCAGAGAAACATCCGGACTGGATGAATTCTATGTCTTTGGTGGCTTTTTTGAAGATCCGCATGGCATTCAGCACGATGGCAATTTCAATATGAATGGCGTGGTATCATCAGGTATGGAAGCGCGCCCCGGACTCAGAGCTCTGAAGTATTATCATCAGTACACTCATGTGACAGAAGTAGATGCAGCTGCCGGTGTCTTTTCTATTAAAAACAGATTCAACTTTATTAACCTGAGTGATAAACTGACCGGCGAATGGCAGTTAATGGAAAACGGAGTAGAAGTTCTATCCGGAGAGCTTGAGTCGTTAAACATTGAGCCTTGGGAATCTCAGGAAGTAACGATACCATACACTGGTTTCAATTTCCAAAATGGAAAAGAGTACCACCTGAACTTCCTTTTCAAAAATAATGAAGACCGTTTCTTTGCCGATGAAGGCTTTGTTTTAGGATGGGAGCAATTCGAACTGCCACACAGTGAAACGCCACAATTAACTACTCCGGAACGTGATGAACTGCTGCAGCCAAGCTTAAACGCGAATCATTTTACGGTTGCAGGAAATGGATTCCACGTAGTATTTGATATTGTACGCATGCGTATGGAATCATACCATATAAATAATGATCAGGTGATTTTGGGTGGCCCGCAGCTCGATTTCTGGAGAGCTCTGACGGATAATGACCGTGCTGCAGTGCGTCATGCCAATCGTAGAAACCTGATGATCTGGCAGGGTGCGCACAACACAATTGGGAAACAATTTTTAATTAACGGCGAGCGGGTAAATCCGAACAACTTCAATCGAGTATCACCCATGGAGCATGTTCAGCTGAAAATGGAAGTCGATCTGCCAATGATCGGCGCCTCAGTAACGAAGACGTACGAAATCTACCAGGATGGTAGCATTGACGTTACGGTTGACTATGAACCCGGAGACCGCGATGGAATACCCGGAATGATGCCACGCTTTGGTACGCGTCTGGAGCTTGCGCCCGGTTTCGAAAATATGACCTGGTATGGCCGCGGCCAGCACGAAACCTATGTTGACAGACAGTCAGAGTTGATTGGTATCTACAGCTCAACCGTTTCCGATTCATGGGTAGAATATTCGCGTCCGCAGGAAAACGGTAATAAAACCGATGTCCGCTGGATAACATTTACCGATGATTATGGAAAGGGAATTCGCTTTACAGGCGACCCGGTGATCAGCACCTCTGCCAGCCATTATCATAGAGATGATAAAGAGCGCAGCCGCTACACGTGGCAAATGGAGCCCAGAAGCAGCGTTTTTGTGAATGTGGATTACCGCCAGATGGGCGTGGGCGGAATTAACAGTTGGAGTCCGCGCGCGCTGCCTGAGCCGGGTTTCAGAGTAAGAAATGTACCCATGACGTTCACCTACAGAATTGAGCCAATATCAAAATAATGCAGCTTTCTGGCAGGCCAGGCACATTCATGTTATGATTCGGACATATAAAATAGCCAAAAGTTTAGTGGTGGGAATAGTGCTGCTCACAGGATGTATGTCATTCGTCATATCCTGTGATCGCAATGAGGAACTGCCACCAAACATTTTATTTATTCTGGTAGATGATCTTGGCTATTACGATTTGAGTCATACAGGTAGTAAATTCTATCAAACTCCAAACACAGACCGGCTCGCGCAAATGGGTATGGAGTTTACAAATGGATATGCAAGTTCACCTGTTTGTAGTCCAGCGAGAGCAAGTATTATGACCGGTCAGTTTCCATCCCGACATGGAATAACAGACTGGATTGGAGCACGTACAGGTGAGGAATGGCGCAGGCACAACAGGCATACAAGAATGCTTCCTGCTTCTAACATCGAATATCTATCGCAAGAGCATACAACATTAGCAGAAGCATTGCAGAGTGCCGGATATACAACATTTTTGTCGGGAAAATGGCATATCGGTGGTGAAGGCTCTATGCCCGAAGACCACGGGTTTGATATAAATGTGGGAGGGGGCTCATTTGGAAGTCCACCTGGCGGGTTTTTTGATCCGTTTACCAATCCCTTTATGGAAAACCGCAATCCGGGGGAGCAGCTCTCATTCAGGCTGGCGGATGAAACCGTTTCATTTTTTGAGGAATATCATCCCCAAAAAACCGGAAAGCCGTTTTTTGCAAAGCTCTCTTTCTATGCCGTGCATTCACCTTTGCAAACTTCGTTTGAGCGCTGGAAGAAATACCGCGACCGCGCCGATTCCCTTGGAATTGCAGAGTATGGTTTTGATATGGGCCAGTATTTGCCGGTGCGTACGGTTCAGGATAATCCCTTATACGGTGGATTGGTTGAGGATATGGACGTAGCCGTTGGCCATGTTCTTGACGGGCTGAGGGAACTGGGTCTTGATCAGAATACGATCATTGTTTTTACGTCAGATCACGGCGGGGTTTCCAGCGGAGATGCTTTTGCAACATCCAATCTGCCCCTGAGAAGTGGGAAAGGATCTTTATTCGAAGGCGGTATTCGGGTTCCCTTTTTCATTAAAGCACCCGGAATGATTCCGCCAGGCTCATCCTCAGAAGAACCGGTAACAGGCACCGATTTATTCCCCACCTTGCTGGATATGGCGGACCTTCCTCTTTTACCTGATCAGCATATTGATGGCGTAAGCCTGAAGCCGTTATTCAGTGGAAGTTCCATAGAAAAGCGGCCTTTATTTTGGCATTATCCCCACTACAGTAATCAGGACGGCCGCCCGTCAAGTGCTGTGAGAAAAGGCGACTGGAAACTTATTTATGACTACGAAACCGAAGAGCCGGAGCTGTACAATCTTTGGGCTGATATCATGGAATCCAGGAATGTGGCTGAGCAATTTCCGGATAAAACGGAATCGCTGAAGAGGATGCTGATGGAGCATCTCAACGAAAACGATGCTCTTTTTCCACAACCTGATCCTGCATACAATCCGCAAGCTGAGCGGAGGCACTTACAGCGCGTAAAGGAAAACCGAATGGCTAATCTGGAACAGCGGCGGATGCTGTTCCTCTCCCCGGATTTTGATCCCGAAAACAACTGGTGGGGAAGCCGGCCGGAACAATGATTTTAACCTCACATACATCAATCATATCAATCATGACCTATAAAAAAAGAACTCTAAAATCTGTGTCAGCACCGCTGCTCCCATTTTTCAGCGTTATGGTAGCGGCCCTGTTTTTGTTTACAGCCTGTAATAATGAATCCACAACTCCAGACCGGCCAAATGTTATTATAATCTATGCCGATGACATTGGGTTCGGCGATGTTGGTGTTTACGGATCGGAACTGATTCCGACTCCATTCATGGATGAAATGGCTGAAACCGGAATGATGATGACATCATCATATGCAACGGCATCTACATGTACCCCAAGCCGGTATTCTATCCTGACAGGTGAATATGCGTTCAGAAATGAGCGCGCGCAAATTCTGGATGGCGATGCTCCTCTGCTGATCGATCCGGATGGGTTCAATATTGTAAGAATGTTCCGGGAATCAGGATACCGTACTTCTATTATTGGTAAATGGCACCTTGGATTAGGTGAAGGGGAAATCGACTGGAATGGCGCAATAAAACCCGGTCCGCTTGAGCTTGGGTTTGACGAATCGTTTATCATACCTACAACAACCGATCGCGTTCCAACGGTTTATGTGAACGGACATTATGTGGAAAACCTTGATCCCGATGATCCGCTTTTTGTGAACTACAGAGAAAATTTTGAAGGTGAGCCCACGGGAGCCAGTCACCCGGAATTGTTACGGTATCTGGCAGACGATCAGCATTCAGGATCAATACTTGATGGTGTAAGCCGGATCGGTTTTCAAAAAGGCGGAGCCTCAGCCATGTGGGATGATGAAATGATGTCGATGGATCTTGTAGATTTGGCCGAAGAATTCATCAATGAAAATAAAGATAATCCATTTTTCCTATTCTTCCCGCTGCATCAAAACCATGTTCCAAGAATGCCTAATGAAAAATTTCTGGGATCAAGTGAAACGGGTTTGAGGGGAGATCATACCGTTGAGTTTGACTGGAGTGTTGGCGAAATCGTCCGGATTCTTGAAGAACAGGGACTCCGGGAGAACACGATGATTATCATTTCAAGTGATAATGGCCCGATTTACGACGACGGATATGATGATGGTGCCATCGAGGATGCCAACGGCCATATCGCCAACGGTATTTTTCGCGGAGGTAAATACACGGCATTTGAGGGCGCTACAAGGGTTCCTTTCATCGTAAACTGGCCCGGCGTGGTTGGACCCGGAATTGTTTCAGATGCAAAATTCAGTCAGGTTGACCTTATGGCAAGTTTTGCGTCACTTTTGGGAATCCAGTTACCCGATGATACCGGTGTTGACAGCCTTGATCTGCTTGAAGTAATGCTCGGTAAAAGTTTTGACGGGCGCCCGCATATTCTCCAGCAGGGAGCCGGAACCGATCACATGGGATTACGGGTCGGCGACTGGAAGCTGATTCCGAATCCCAGAGTTCCAAACTGGGTAAGCCCGAAGCATAATGCCAGGGAAAACCCGATCAGCACCCCGATGCCTACCAGAAATACGAAGTACTTGTTCAATCTGGTAGAAGATCCTGGCGAAACCACAAACGTAGCAGAGTTGCATCCTGAAGTCGTTGAGGAAATGATGCAGCTGTACGAAAGAATTCTGAGCGAAAACGACATCACCATTTTAAACGGCCGGTAATCCAAAACAGGGGATTTGTATGAAGAAATGCGTTGAATCAAAGTGGAAATCGTTCACCTGTACCATCACGATAATCAGTAGTTTATTGCTGATTAATGTGATAGGGTGCAGTTCCTCAACATCAGATGAACCTGATCTCACCAGGCCAAATGTGATCATCATTTATGCAGATGATATTGGCTATGGAGATGTAGAGGCATACGGTGCAAATCCGGAATTCATACAAACCCCTAACCTTGATAAGATTGCAGAAAATGGCATCAAGTTTACATCAGCTTATGCCACATCTGCCATGTGTTCGCCAAG
>SLDG01000105.1 GCA_007125355.1 Balneolales bacterium
TATCGTCATCCTGCCGCGTCCCGAGTATCGGGGAGCGGAGCGGCGGCTTGGGTTGTAAGCCATAGTTTATGAATCTTATCCGCCGCAAAGTCGAAGGACTGCCCGTACAACCCGTGAGCGCATTGAAGCTCTATTTAGCCATTGGCAAGAGGCATCCTAGCCTTTTCTGCCAATGGTTCGACTACATGCCGCATTGATTAGATTGCCCTTATTGCATTACAGAGCCGGCATTCCGCTCACCATGACGGGGTGGGGCGGTTGCCTGGTGTAAACAAATTAATTCACCATCTCCAGCACCTCAAAATAAAAACCTGAGAAAGTTGTGAATTTTTAGCTGTAAAGGGGAGTTGCAATTTGCGTGATGCAGGTTTATTTATGCAGGCACCAACCCCAAATAATTCTACATTTTGAATTATCAATTTTTAATTTTATTAGAAACCGGCCGGGGAAATCTGCGTAAAACAAAGTATGGGAAATCAACTTGTTTTCACCGAAAAAGTACGAATTTGGATTATTGAACGTTCGTTAACAAAAGACAGGCACAGATATCACACGCCTTGTCTGTTGCTAAACATAAGTCCATTGTGTAAAGCGAACAAAAAGCCGTATATTCACGGTTCATAAATTGAATTTAAATGTAACGCCTAAGTGTAATAATCAACGTGGCTAAAAAGAAAAAAGAACCTAAAAATCCCGCACCAAGCGGTATATCAACACGCGAATCGCAATCTCTCGACCGCTACCTCCACGAAATTGGAAAAGTAAGCTTAATTACCCCTGAAGAAGAAGTTGACCTCGCCAGAAAAATACAGGCAGGCGACCAACTCGCTTTGGAAAAACTTACGAAAGCGAATCTGAGGTTCGTAGTCTCTGTCGCCAAGCAATATCAAAATCAGGGCCTAACTTTGGGCGATTTGATTAATGAAGGAAACCTCGGCCTTATCAAAGCAGCCAAGCGTTTCGATGAAACCAGAGGTTTTAAGTTTATTTCATACGCCGTTTGGTGGATTCGCCAGTCTATTCTTCAGGCTCTTGCCGAGCAAAGCAGAATTGTGAGATTACCACTAAACCGTGTTGGTGCGCTTAACAAAATCGGGAAAGAGCTTTCAAAACTCGAACAGGAGTACGAAAGGCTTCCATCTGCGGCAGAGCTTTCCGAAAGCCTGGAGATGTCCGTTTCAGAAGTTGCAGACACACTTAAGATATCCGGACGCCATCTTTCTGTAGATGCTCCTTTTGCACAGGGTGAAGACAACCGCCTGCTTGATGTTCTGGAGAACGAAGAAACTCCGAATCCGGATACCGAACTGATGAGTGAATCCCTCAAAGTTGAAATTGAGCGGGCACTCTCTAAACTCAGCAAAAGAGAAGCAGAAGTCATTCGCCTTTACTTCGGTATCGGACGCGAGCATTCACTAACTCTCGAAGAAATCGGTGAACGTTTTGACCTTACCAGAGAACGTGTACGACAAATTAAAGAAAAGGCACTCAGAAAACTGAGACATCATAACCGGAGTATGGCACTCAGAGCCTACCTCGGATAAGAAACATCATACTTAAAAAAGGCTGTCAATCGACAGCCTTTTTGGTTTACAGCCGGCTTTGGAATTGTTCAAAATCGTACAGTATTGAGTTCACTTTTTGTTCATAATAATAGACAGTGAGCAAAATACGCAGAAGACAAAACTAAACCGGATTATTAATCAGAAAATTTTCTGCATCGCATTCATGTTTTTTGGGATGTGTAATGCGACTTGTAAAAAACCCTGCAACTCGTTTCGGGGCTTTAGTTTTTACATTTTGAATGGTGAAAGTATGAGCATAAAAGACTAATCCAGGAGTATTTTGCCTGCCTATTGCACGTGAAAAAGCGCGGGAATTTCGTTATTTTAATACAGAGGTCAGTTTTGGAATGTTTTTTGCAACATATTTAGTTAGATATAGTAAATGATTTTGAATTAAAGAAAGCGGTGACCATTATGAAACTTATTTTACAATCCACCCTTATAGCAACGCTGATTTTCGCGACCGGCTGCTACACGCAGCTCGAAACTGTTCAGCGGGAGGCGCCGCGCTCGCATGCATACGAACGTCCGGCTCCCGACAGAGGTACTGCATACCATGATTATTATGATGATGATTGGGCAGCGTACGAAGAAGGTTATTATGACGGAGTTTTTGATACCGAGATAGCTTTTCGTGATTACAGAAGAACCCAAACAAGATTGCATGTCGGAGTAGGCTGGGGACGCCCATTTTACGGATTTGGCTTCAGTTATGGCTATTTCTACGACCCTTATTGGCATTGGGCTCAATTGTATGACCCATTTTTCTTTAGTTATTATGGATTCTACGCATTTCCCCCTCACTTAAGATACTACAGGCCTTTTGCTTTCTTCCATTCTCCGTTTTGGGGATGGGGGCATAGGCCCATTTACATAGTACAATACAATAATTGGTATGTTAACAGGCCGTTGCATGCTCATCGTACCGGGCCTCGTTCGTCAGGTGTTCACAGAGGAAATACAGCAGCAGTAAATACAAGGCAAAGAAATAATGTAGTTGACAGAGCCGGCTCATCTCGTGTCAGAGGCACTTCGGTTGGCCACGCTTCATCAAGCCAGCGTCCGGGGGCAAGAGTAGACAGAAGCAGAAGTACCTCTGAAAGAGGTACGGTTGACAGAAACCGAGGAAACACAAGCCGTGGTACTGTTGATAGAAACAGAGGCAGCAGCAGTAGCCGGGGCACAGTTCGCAGAGGCAACACAAACAGAAGTAACAGCTCCGGTACGGTAAACCGTGGTAACAGAAGCAGCGGCTCAAGCGCTTCGCCTTCACGTTCCCGCGGCAGTAGCAGCGAAGGCCGTTCACGCAACAGGGGTGGAAATGAAATAAGCAATTTGCCGGCACCGGATGCAAATCAGGCAACACAGAGAACACAACAAAATCAGGTAAGGCCAAGAACTACGGCTACTTCACAAAGCGTGCATCGTCCCGCTTCTGTAAACACAAGGCCGCTTGAAAGGCCGGCAGTTAGCACTATTAACAGAAACAATGGTCCGGCTGTTGGCACTACCCAGCGTCCTGCTGTGAACCGAAACCGTGTTTCTAACAATAACCGCTCGCCAAACAATACAGTAAACAGGCCTGCACAACAAAGAAATACTCCAAGCGTAAGGCCTTCTGGCAACTCAAATAATAACAGGTCTGTACAGCAGAACAGAACACGAAAAAATTCATCCGCAACGCAGAGAAAGAGAAACTCATCACGTAACGATTAGGCAATACAGGTTCATAAGCCATGGTAAGGCGAATTATTTGAATCAAACTATTTTTAATCACTTAATGGAATACCAATGAGAATAACAATTACAGGATTACTATGTCTTTTTTTAGCCGGTTTGGCTGGTGTTCAGGCACAAAATCGCTTTGATGCCCTAAGATTCTCCACTCAGCTTCCTATGTTTGATGCCGCCAATGCCGCAATGGCCGGTTCAATGCATGCTAACTTTGCGGGGTATGGCTCTACATTGCGGAATCCGGCTTCGCTTGCATTGGCTCGGGAATCATCCGTTAGTTTTGGACTTTCTATGCGGGATGTATCGGAAAGCGCCATTTATCTCGACAACAGGCGTTCGTTTGATGACAATCAGGTAGGGATTTCTCATGCAGGCTATGTTTACAGATTCCCGACTGTTCAGGGGAGCCTTGTAATTGGCGGGGGTTATAATCAAATTTCCTCCTTCAACCGCGCGTTTCGCGTTAGCGGCTTTAATCAAAACAGCTCTATTACCGATTACTTTTTTGACAACCCGTTTTATTTCGATGTTGCTTTCGATGCCTTCGCGATTGAAGAAGATGACTTTGGTATTTTCCCGGTACTCAGGCCGTTTTTCGATGAGCCGTTTCTGGGTATAGACCAAACAGCAAATCAGGTTGAATCAGGACAGTTGGGTGAGTTTTCAATTTCAGTAGCCTCAGAATTTGTAGAAAACCTCTTTGCCGGTATTAGTCTTGGCATACCTGTGGGAACGTACTCTTATCGTCTGGATTTTCTCGAAAGAGACACTGATTTTCTGCATGATGAAATATTTACCGAAATTGGTGGAGAGCCTTTCACCATTCCGGCGGTAGACAGAATTATCTGGAAGGACAGAATTGATGCCGATATTACCGGATTCAGCGCTCGTGCCGGATTAATTTACAAGCCAATTGATGCGTTGAGTTTTGGTATCAGCTACTCTATGCCAACCCGATACAGAATTGATGAATCTTACTCTGTATTTATCGAGACCCGCTATGAAAATGGGGGTATTGAGAATGCAGAAATGTTGGGTAGTAACTCTTACGAAATCAGAACAGCTTCCAGGTTTTCTTTTGGTATGTCTACACATACATTTCCTATTAATTTATCTGCTAACGTAGAGCGTGTGGGCTACAACCGAATGGAGTTCAGAAACTTTGGTGACCTTGGTGCCGAAATTGACCTGAACGACAGCATCAGAGATGATTTCAGGGATGTATTTAATTTTTCTGTTGGAGCTTCTATTGATGTATCAGATGTGGTGCGCCCCCGATTTGGATATGCTTACATGCCTGCCGCCAGCAGGAGTAACGATTTTGTATCGCAGATTGTATCGGGTGGCTTAAGTATAGGCGTAAACCAAAACTTTTCAATCGATCTCGCTCTTCAATATAACTTCTTCGATGATCATCAGGTATTATATGACTACTACGATTACAAAGCCGACGATGGCTCTTTCCGTACTCAGGATGTTCGCAGTAATATAGAGCGATTTAACGCATTTGTAGGCATAAATCTCAAATTTTGATATCTCTAACTCTGCTTACGACGTCTTATCCACTCACGCATAGATTCATGTGTCATTACCTCGGGGTTGCCGTAATCTTTTTCGCCAGCTTTTTCGAGTTCTTTGGGCAGGTGGTCGATGATTTTTTCTAAATCTCTGTAATCATTTACCTCCTCTTCAATCACTTTCGCCATGCCGTAGCTGTGTGGAGATTTCAGCAAATCATAGGCTTTCATAGAGCTGACCAAACCGTTAAGCAGGGTCTCCCAGGTGGTCATGGGGATTTGTTTGGCGGTGGCCGACTCGGCGGCAGAGTCGATGAACGCGAACGGGGTTTGCGCAAAGGGAATATCTTTTGAAATGAAAGCGGCAATCCAGTCGGTATCGAAAGAGAAATCATACACAGTGGGGGTTTCGATGATGTCTTTCAGCAATTGTGACTCGTATAATTTAAAAGCGGCCTGTGTATCTGCAATATTGCGTGAGAAAATAGCGTGGCCTACCATACGCTGCATGTGGCGCAGGTTTTTGATGCCAATCCCCCAGCGAGCAGCATCTTTTACCAATACCGATTCGGGATGCTTTCTGTTGCCCAGTACCACTTTTCTCTTGTCGTCTATAAATGGTTTCAGCAGGAGTCCGATTTGACCGAGATGCACAGAATTATCGGCATCGGTGTAAATTACGGCATCCGCATTGTTCTTAATCGCGAGCATGCTGCCGTAAATCACAGCGCCGCCTTTTTTAGAATCGAGTACCGATTCAAGATTTCGCAGCGGACCGGTGTCTGTGGGGATGGCGTCTTTCAGATACGCTACATGCACCTGCGCGCTTTTGGGGGATTCGGCTGCTATCTCTTCCGCGATGTTTCCGCTTTTATACGGGCACCCGTCATCTACGGCGTATATCGACCAGGTGACGTTCGTTCCGGCACACGCCCACTCCAGCTGTCTGATTTTCATCCGCAGAGCATCCTCCCCGTTGGGATTGGAATCCGATTTCGGCTTCAGCCTGTTTTGCTCGCCCCACATCGCAAAAACCACCGCGATGTGCACCGGCTTTTGAATTGAGTTCACATACAACTTCGACTTAACGAGCATCAGCGCGATACGAAACTCAAGCGGGCTGTCTGCTTTTTTTGCCGTCTCAGAAAGCATCTCCACCGTGACCTCCGGCGTTTGCAACATTTCATCCGCCAACTTCAGCAACCGCTCCTGATGCGCTGCACTTGCTATATCAAAAAAATCCTCACACTTTTCCAACCATTCATCAATTTTTGTCTGCTTTGCCATTTCTCCGCACTATTTTGGGTAAAAACTAAAAATCTAAAGGAAGTAATATAAAATTTTAGGGGGCTTTAAGCAGGGAGAATTTTTGGGGATGGGGGATTTTTATTTGTTTGCTTCGATATTAGGTGGTTTAAAAATAGTTTAAGTAAAATAACTTCTTATTAACAAAATTTGTTGATATGTATCTTCATAACAGATAGACTTGTAATAATATAAGGTGTATTTTTGTGGGATTTTTAAAGAATATGAAGCAAATAATTTGAAAAACGGAAGTGAATTTGCGATATTGATATGAAGTTATGCGAAGCTGTGCTTTGTATAATATCTTGTTAGTAGCCTATTCTCAATCTTAAAAAATTACGCTGGTTCAAAATCCGGGTTTAAATTTCCGGTAAGCAAATTGCCAATCTGCGTTTTGGAAACACCAAGTCGCAATAATGTTTTAATCA
>SLDG01000318.1 GCA_007125355.1 Balneolales bacterium
CAGCAGGCAGGCGATAGCGATTCCCGCGAAGCGAAACTTCGTGTCTCCCGAAATGTCGGGACAGGTTTTGTGACTTTGTGCCTGCCTGCCTGACTGCATCGGCAGGCAGGGTTCATAATTAACTTTTCGGAGCGGGCTCATTTCTTAATCAGCAATTCTGCATCTCAAATAGATGCGTATAATTTCTTATATTGATATATATTCTAATAGCTTTTTGGCGTACATGTACGTCTTTTGGTGATCGGTTTGACAGCCGTTAACCTGTTCAATGATAAATAAGAAAAAAAATAGGTTAATATGTCTTTCCGTTGGATTTACGCCCAACCGGAAAACGAGGAAAGTGTGCCTGTACTCAAGCAAGAGCTTGGGATATCGGAAACTATTGCGCGCTTGCTCGCCATCCGGGGAATTAATTCGTTTGAGGCCGCCAGGCACTTCTTCAGGTCAAATATCGATGCACTGCACGACCCCTACTTAATGCAGGATATGCAGCTGGGGGCCACAAGGCTCGCTGCTGCAATTCGAAACCAGGAAAAGGTATTGGTGTATGGGGATTACGATGTCGATGGCACCACGTCGACATCCATTATGTATATATTTCTGCGTCAATTTGGATTGGAAGTTGACTACTACATTCCACATCGATTTAAAGACGGCTATGGAATTTCGAAGGATGGAATTGAACAAGCCATCAAACAAAATGCATCGCTGGTTGTTTCTGTTGATTGCGGGATTACGGCCATTGAAGAAGCGATTTTCGCCAAAAAGAATAACATCGATCTTATTATTTGCGATCACCACACCACAGGTGATCAAATACCTGACGCTGTTGCTGTTTTGGATCCCAAACGTCCGGATTGTAATTATCCATTCGATGGGCTGTCGGGTGCAGGTGTTGCTTTTAAATTGGTTCAGGCCACACTTATGGAGCTTGGGCTTCCCGCAGAAAATGCGTATCAATTTCTTGATTTGGTAGCCATTTCCATTGCGTCAGATATTGTGCCTTTAGTTGGCGAAAATCGTGTGCTTATGCGGGAGGGCCTCAACCTCATCAACACCGATACCCGTTTTGGTATTAAAGCGTTGATGGATCTGATTCGGATGAAAGCCGGGAAAGTGTCTACATCACAAATTGTATTTTCTATCGGACCAAGAATTAACGCGGCCGGAAGAATGGGGGATGCCAGTACAGCTGTTGAACTTCTTATTTCAGATACAAAAGAAAAAGCTAATGAAAAAGCCAAACAACTGGAGAGCATAAATATCCGTCGGCGAAAGGAAGACAGTACCACCATGGAAAATGCCCTTTTGCAAATTGACAAAACCATTAATCTGGAGAAAGATAACGCGCTGGTTCTTCACAGTCCGAATTGGCATCTTGGCGTTATAGGAATCGTAGCATCCCGTATAGTTGACCTTTATTGCAGGCCAACCATTTTGCTTAGCACAGTAGATGGTCAAATAAAAGGGTCGGCGAGAAGTATTCGTGGTTTTAATATTTACAATGCCCTGAAAAAATGTGAGGATTTACTCGTTCAATTCGGAGGGCACGAGTATGCTGCCGGACTAACACTTGAAGAAGAAATGCTCGAACCATTTAAAGAACGATTTCAACAAGTAGCCTCCCATAAATTATGTGAGGAAGATTTTGAACCGGAACTTATCATAGATTCTGATATTGACTTGAGCCTCGTAGACCTCCGTTTTTGGAAATTATTAACTCAATTTGAGCCATTTGGGCCAAACAATCTCCGCCCTATTTTTGTTTCCAGAGGACTAAAAGTCGTAGGAACGCCAACAATTGTGGGAAAAGGGCATTTAAAAATGAAGGTGGCTCAAAACGGCTCGGAGGTATTTGAAGCCATCGGTTTTAACATGCACGAACATTTGCCAAGCGTTAGGAATTGTGTAAACGGTAATCTAAATATGGCGTACGTTTTGGAAGAAAACACCTGGCAAAACCGTACCTCACTCCAAATCAGAATCAAAGATATTAAGGTGGAGAATTAAAAAAAAGAGCCCTATGTTTCACCACAAGGCTCTCTTAGATTAAGGATGATATTTATTTTTAAGTATCAGAACCTCCAGTCTATTCCGGCAGTAACAAATCTTGGAAGCCCCACACGTATACCCTGTGGGCGTCTGGATACTATGTAACGCTCGTCTAACAGATTTTTCACTGCAACAGATAATACCGCATTTACGACAACTGGCAGGGTATAAGATACCCGCCCGTCTAAAACAAAATATGCATCAATGGGGCCTTGTCTTCCGTCTAGTGAAGCGGTTTCCAGATTTAGAACATCCCCATACTGTTTGCCAATGTAGGTTCCGGTTAGAGAGACTCCCAAATTGAATGGGGTACTTAAGGCTACGTTACCTGAGAATAAAAACTCAGGAGCATATGGTACTCTATTCCCCTTTACGTTTACTATTTCACTACCCTGCTGTATCAACCGGTCTTCACTAAATTCGGCTTTAACATACGTAGCGCTTGTATTAAGCGTAAGTCCGTACGTTGATTGGAAAATTTGTCTAAAATCAATAGTTAAGCTTGTTTCCAGCCCCAGGTGTTCAGTAGCACCACCATTGGTTAGACTTGCACCCACCACACCCGAACCGCCGGCAGCTTCAGCTACCGGAATAATCTGATTAGAGAAATTCATAAAAAATCCGGTTACTTCAATGTCAATACCGGTAGCTACTCTTGCCCTTGTTCCGGCTTCAAAATTCCAGCTTGTTTCTGCATCAAGCTCTTCACTTAAGCCGGTAGCACTGATAGCATCTTTTATCCTTGGCGGCCCGTAACCTCGGTGTACACCACCATAAATAGCAAGACCCTCGCGTAAGAGATAGTTAAACCCTATGCCCGGTATTAGTGTGGTTGTTCTGTCGGTATTAGAAATACTAACACTTTCGTTAGACAACCTCTTTATATCTCTGGTATATTCAAAATATTCTAATCGAACACCCGGAGTTACAGAGAACTGGTTTGTTAGGTGAAAAGCGTTTTGAATATATGCACTAAATGCATGTCCGGTGCGAATTTCATCATTAACAAGTGCTCCTGATTGCGAACTAACAATGGGTCCATTAATTCGCTGTTCAAAGGCACGTTCATATAAATAACGCAGGCCAAGGTCTAATTCGTTATAAAAGTCGCCAAGTGTGTAGTTTGCTGAAAGCCTTGGCTCTATACCCGCAACCTCAAATTGTCTGTTTCTGTTACCTGCCGAATCTCTGAAAAAAATAGCTCCACCCTCAATGCCGGCATCACCTACTATACGAGCATAGGTTCTGTTTGGGTTAAACACGTTATCAAAGTCTTGTCTTGACCAGTTTCTGGTAGTCGTGTAACCGTATGCCGTTGTTCTCAATGTTATATTTGGGTTAATGAAATAATCAAGTGTAACACTAAGTGAATAGCGGCGCACGTCGAGCACATCATTTGGTGCGAGATGAGTAAAATCAAATCCTCCCTCGTCAAACATCCTTTGCGTTAAACCCACATACGTAGAGTTCGATGTTTCATCATAAATACCAAGTTTAAGGCCAAGACTTGATGATTCACTAATCAACAGTTTAATTTTGGCATTTAAATCATTCACCCTGTAATCTAATAAACCTACTTCATCGCCCTGTTTTCTAAGATAGTTGACCTTAAAACCGGTATTGCCTACTGTTGTTCCATAACCAACAAGTCCTGTAAAATATCCACCCTGACCACCTCTTAATTGTAATGAAGCTGTTGGTACCGGCGGGGGGGCTGCTGTAATGTAGTTTAATACACCCCCAAAGGTTTGCGGACCAAAAAGAATAGAACCACTGCCTTTTACAAGTTCAACACCAGCCATTCTATCCATAGAGGGAGTATAGTACATTTCAGGCTCACCGTAGGGTGCCAGTGCTACTGGAATTCCATCCTCAAGCACTAAAACAGAACGGCTTTTACTTGGATCAAGCCCCCTTATTCCGATGTTTGCCCTAAGGCCAATTCCCTCTTCTTCAACAGCATGAACGCCCGGGATTCTGCGAAAGACCTCGTGTCCGCTCACAGGAGCCGTATCTAAAATAATCTGCTCAGTAATAACTGAAGCCGAACCCGGAACTCTGTCTAACCTTTGTGGGCGGCTGCCTATGAGCTCAATTTGCGGCATTTGAAAACTTCTTGTGAGATTGATGTTCAATCTTCTTGTTTCACCGGCTTCAAGTGTAATGGCGCGGGTTAATGTTTGATAACCCACATAGCTGAACTGAAGGGTGTATGTTCCCGGCTGCAGGTTCTTTAACTCGAAAAAACCATCAATATTTGTTGATGTTCCGGTAGTAGTATTCTGTATCAACACATTTGCGCCGATTAGTTCTTCTCCGGAAGCAGATAAAACAAAGCCACTAATACTTGCTGTTTGCTGGGCATTGCTTACTGTCGAAAAAAGAATGGCTAACATTATTGTAAATACTATTTTCATAAGGCCGATTATGTTTTTTTAAAAGATTGAAAAGATTATTTGAATATTTCTATTTAGAAAGTGTCTAAATTAAGAAGGCACAAAACATAAATCAATTTTATTTTTAATTAATCTAAATAAGCTCAGGGCGTTCTCATAGATTCATGTTGAGCATAAGCTTGCTTGGACGTATTTTCCTGTTATGAAACTTATTAAAACAGATTTTTTGATTATTGGCGCTGGCATCAGTGGGCTTACAACAGCTTTCAGACTAAATAAAGCCGGAAAAAACACTCATCTCGTCGAGGCCTCCAATGTGCCAGGCGGAGCCATAAAAACGATAAAAAAGGATGGATGGATTTGCGAGGCAGGGCCTAACACAGTGTTAGTTACCAACACCTTTTTTTCATCTTTGATAGAAGACATTGACTTAAAAGATTCAATGTTGACCGCCTCCGAGACGGCCAACAAACGGTTCATTCTTAAAAATGGAATCCCAATGGCGCTGCCCGATTCGCCACTTTCTTTCTTCAGGAGTCCTTTTTTCAGTACCGGTGCAAAAATGAAGTTGTTGGCGGAGCCATTCAAGGGCAGGATGAAATCTGAGGATGAAACTCTTTCTAACTTCGTAAAACGTCGTCTTGGCCAAGAGTTTCTGGATTATGCGATTAATCCATTTGTTGCCGGTGTGTATGCTGGTAGCCCTGACCAACTATCTGTTCGTTACGCTTTTCCAAAACTGTATGAGCTTGAAAAACACTATGGATCGCTTATCATCGGTTCAATTAAAGGCGCAAAGAAAATCAGGATAGAGACGGATATTCCCAGGGCTAAAGCAAAAATGGTCACTTTCACAGAGGGCAATGCTATGCTCACCGACCGGCTATCAGAAGCTTTGGGAAAAGAAAACCAAACGTACGGCGATGCCGTGAAAGTTATATCAAAAAGCAACGGTGGATATAAGGTAAGGCTTGAATCCGGTAAAGAAATCATCTCAAAAAAAATTATCTGTACTGTTCCATTGCATCTTCTGCAGCACATTGATTTCACAAATATGCTAAGTGCGGATGAACTTCAAAAATTTGCTCAGGTCGAGTATCCCCCGGTTTATGTGCTTCATTTTGGATTTAACAAAAACGATATAGGCCATAAACTGGATGGCTTTGGCATGCTGGTACCGGAAAAAGAACAGAAATTTATATTGGGTGCGCTATTTAATTCTTCCATTTTCCCTTCGAGAACTGACAGCGAGGAAAAAAAATTGATAACAGTTTTTGCAGGTGGCAGCAGGCATTCTTATATTGACTCAATGACTGTAGAAGATGTTTTGAGTAAAGCACTCGCAGACCTCAAAAATGCCTTCTTAATTAGTGGAAATCCACTGATACGTAATTGTACAAAATGGCCAAAGGCTATTCCGCAATACAAAACGGACTATAAAGATATACAGGTAACATTGCGAAACTCAGAAAAAGCGAATAAAGGATTTCATTTCCAAGGTAATTATTTGGGTGGTATATCTGTAGCAGATTGTGTAAAGAATAGTATGATGTTGGCGGACAAGCTTTTGGCAAACTAATTTGTTGTGATTACGGCTAAAATTCTTATTTTCAAATGTGAATGCCGATTAATTTTACTGTTGATTCGTGTGAGATTTTTTAATATACTTGATATAGAAATTGCCCAATAAACAAAGGTGCATAATAAGGTGCAAACTTGAATAAAGGTCGTCGGAAGATGACCTTTATTGTTTTATAGAGGTTTGGTTTTTATATCAGTTCAAACCTCATCACATCCCACAAACTTATAAACCACTAACCCCTCCCATTGGCTCCGCTCAGGGATTGCTATTACCGAACCCATAGACCTCCCCGATTATAGGTATACATATGTTAGGCGTTACAATATGGCACTACACCTACGGCGCTGATGTATATAGTTTATTTTAGTTACAAATCTGATTTTCACCATTGGAAAAGCTCTTGTTGCACGCGTAACCCGTAACCTTCAACACGAAACCGAATTATTCAATATTCAATCCCCAACCCACCC
>SLDG01000278.1 GCA_007125355.1 Balneolales bacterium
CTGAACAGTGGCAGGGGGAGAGTATGACTTGGTCTTTTATTTCACCAGCGTCATTTTGCGGGTAATGATCTGGCCGGCTGTGTTCAGCCTGTAAATGTAAACGCCGCTTGCAAGCCGGGCGGCATCGAAACTGATGGTGTAATTTCCGGCATTTTGCACGTCGTTTACCAATACAGCAACCTGTTAGCCAAGCACGTTGAAAACCTCAAGCGTTACTTTTCCGGTTTCGGGGATGCTGTATGATATGTTTGTTGTGGGATTAAAAGGGTTCGGATAGTTCTGGCTGAGCTTGACCTCTGATGGCAAATTAGCCGGAGGTTCTACTACAGATGTGGATGTATCGAGCGGGAACCAATCTGTGTGGAACGGGCCGCCATCAACATCATTGAAATCGATATTGAAGCCAAAGTTTTCGAATGCATCGGCATCACCAACGGCATCGCCGGGCAGGAGCACATTAGAGAAATACCCCGTACTGGAAACGATAAACGCGAACGCTCTGAAATTTCCACCTGTAACACCGAGGTCAGCCAGAGAAAAGGCAACTTCTATGCCTTGCAGCTCTTGTCCGTCATTCAGCATGGCGTAACGGATGCTTCCCGCGGGAAACAGGCCATCTTCGAGCGGACCGATACCGGTAGTTCCGTCAGGTGCAGGACTTTCATCGGCCGGCAGAACCACTTTGCCGTTTTTCTCACCATCTCTGTAATCGGCAAGCGACATCAGAATATTCCCCTGTGAACCAATCCATGCGATACCAAAATCTACTTCGAAATCCATGGCAAAATTCGGGCTTTGTGAGCTGTTCAGGAATAGAACTGCATTTTCAACACCGCCAAGTGGCTGTCCGGCAGGGATGCCGGTAACCTGATCAAAATCGAGCATGAGTCCGATTCCATCACCGCCACCTAAAGCCATACTACCTTCGATGGCTATGAAAAGCGAATCGGAATCAGCAAAATAAAACAGGCGATCTACTTTGTTATCGGGGCCGAAACCGGCATTGTCATTTTCCCGTTCAGCCATCAGAACATATTGAGGCTCATTTATAACACCATCAATTCTGAACTCAGCTGAAGCATCGGGGTCAATGACTTCGAATGAAGCTTCAACTACATCATCAGAAGAATCCTGGTCTGCTTCGAAAGCTATTGTGAAACGTGTAGTGAACTGGCCTTCAGTATCAAAAGTCAGTTCGTCGAAAGTGACTGTTAAAGCGTTACCGGCATTGATGAAAGAAACAGTTTTTTCTGAGGAATAAACTACTGTATCGTTACCGTCGAGTATCTCAAAAACAACATCTACATCCTGCTGCCCAAAAAGCGACTGATTTTCCATTACTGCACGCGGTGTTACAGTTTCGTTGATGAAACGTGTTCCTCTTGGGGATGCAATTTCTACAGCAGCGAGATTAACGGTTGGGTCATCAAGCTCAAAACCGACGGGCACAAAGATGTGGTAGGAGTTTGCCTTGGTTTTGATCAGGGCTCTGCCATCAGCAAAAGCCTCGGTTGTTCCCTCGTAATTACCGGTAATATCATAAAGCATATTTCCGGGCCATTGCGTATCTACCCAAACATCAATATCGCGACTGCTGTGTTTATTGATGGCCACAATTAATCCTGAATCACCACCGTTGCCGCTTCTTTCAGCAACATAAACGTGGCGCGGATCATCAGAACTATCTCCGGGCCAGAATGGATTGCCACCACCGTCGCCGGGCCTGGTTAGTGCTTTGTAGCTTCCTCCACTAAATTGATTCCGAATCTGTACTAATTTGGTGATTTCATCTCTGAGGCCATAGTTAAAATAGTCTCTCCACCATACTTGGGCGTATCCGGGATGGGTAAGCATGTGCGCATAAGCCAGCATTTTTCTGCCAACGACTGGCGAGTGGCCCGGCGCGTTTACTTCGCCATTGTAATCCGTGCGGTCAAAATCATGGTTGTCGATGAACATTACAATTTGTTCGAATGGAACACCAAAACTGTTGTGCAAGCCGGCATTATGCCAGTTTCGAATATCGTAATCATTGCCGCCATCGCTCATGGCTTTGTAGGCAAAACGCATGTTAAAATCGAATACAGCACCCGCCTTTGATGGAGGCGGGGATGGACTCAGATTATCCTCGTTAGTATTAATCATTCTCAAGTAGTCGCGCTTGCGCTGAATACTTCCATCAAAAAGCTCATGCACATGAAACTTGCCCTGCATATTTCCATAATTCATAAATGATTTAAAGTATTCAGGATGAATCCCCTTAACAAAATCGAAGCGATATCCGTCGAGGCCGAGCGTTTCTGTGAGCCAGCTTGCCCATACTTTAAGGCTGTCACCTACCGGCAATGTATCACCTGAACCGGTGTGGAGTGCATTTGTATAACCAAACTCATTAACATACATTTGATGGAAACCTCTTAACTGACTCCCACTCAGAAAATCTCCGGTATTGCTTTGGTTATGCACCGAATTAGGGAAAAAGAACTCATTTCCATCCCCAATATCCCAGGCAATACGCCCTGAGCCGTGAGTAAGCGGGAAAGCCGTAAATGTGCTGTCACCATCCGGACTAAAGAGAGAACCCCCACTTGGATTTGTGTAGAACTCGCTGTAAATATTTGGTTCAAGATTACCACCCGAGCGGTGATTCAGAACAATATCTGCATAAACCCTAATATTATTGTCTTTAAGTGCATCAATTGCCGCAAGCAGACCCGCTTTTGTACCGTATCTGGTGGGTACAAACTCGCCAGTACCTGATGTTTGGTCGCCCGCGCGGCTGTCGAAATTACCAAGGTCGTAGTAATCGTAGGGGGTATATCCCACATCAAAACCACCGGCGGCAGCTTTACTTGGCGGAGGCAGCCAAATGCCATCAAATCCAGCGCGCCCAAGTAATGGAGCATAGGTGGCGAGTGTGTCGTACCAAACCCCACCGGGGGTTACATCCCAGTAAAAGCCCTGCATCATGGTGCGGTCTTGTTGAGCGTGTAATGGTACAGCAAGGAGGATAAAAAAGAAAATTAGCAGCGAACGTTTCATTGCAGCAAGAGTTTAAATATCAAAAAGTTATATCGGAAAGGCTTAGATACAGGTCATAAACCATATTGTGTAAGCGCTTTCAAAAATACTGAAATTATCTTGTATATTCAAATTATGTTGATTCGCGAAAAAGCGAGCTGTGGTTCGTTACTCAATTCGTATTTCGGCTAATATACATTCTTGCCATACTGTTGCCGGTCGGGTAGTTATAGGATGTGAAAACGAAACAGAGATAATTTAAATGGGCTCGGGAGAAGACTGCGTTACTGCAAACTATCAATACAACTATGCCTTAATCTAACCGGGGTTATTCATAGAGAGAGTTACATAGCAAATAACAACAAAGCCCCCAAAAGTTCAATTAAATGAGGTTTGAATCTTTAGCAAATATTTCAAACGGAAAGGTGGTAATTCTTGTTTATTTTAATTGAATAGTTACAAGATTCGAAGAAAATCGTCGTTAGTCAGATTGCTATTTCTCTTAAGTTTTCGAAACAAGCAAGTTTTACAGCGAATAGATTTAAACATATAAAATTATTTGACAATTTAAGAAACATTAAAACAGGAGGTTTACATGGAAATCACCAAATCAGAAAGAAAATCAAGTATTGATATTGGCATACCTGAAGCAGACAGGGCGGAAATTTCTAAAGGGCTATCTAAGTTATTGGCAGATTCGTATATGGTGTATGTAAAAACACATAATTACCATTGGAATGTTACCGGTCCGCATTTTCATTCGCTGCACGCAATGTTTGAAGAACAATACTCCGAACTTGCGCCGGCCATTGATGAAATTGCAGAACGCATTCGAGCACTTGGATTTTTTGCTCCGGGTTCGTTTAAGGCATTTTCTAAATTAAGCAAAATTACAGAAGAAGAAGAAGTGCCCGACGCTATGACAATGGTCGAAAATTTGGTTCGGGCAAACGAGCAGTTATTGCAAACAGCCAGAGAAGCTTTGCCTGCTTGCGAAAGTGGGAATGATGAAGCTTCTCTTGATTTACTAACGCAACGTTTACAGGTTCACTCAAAAACAGCCTGGATGTTGAGGAGCATATTGCAATAGGGCATTATGATTATGCAAAAAAAAGGCGGCTTTAATCCTTGTCGGTTGAGCTGCCTTTTTTATTGAGAAAACAAAACTCTTATTCCACGGCTGAGTGTAGCAGGAATAACAGAGAAATGCCTTTCGTTTTCGAAAATGTGTGTATGCAGATTTAGCCCCTTATATTTCCTGTTGTATAGCGATTGCGACATCACCTTAACAGGCCTTATCATTAATTCCTCTTCGAGAGAACCAACCGAGATAAACACATTTGCTGGAAGCTCATTATTTTTTCGGGCGAACTCGCGTTCTTTTCTGAATATGAGGCCATCATCCCACCAATAAGATGGACTACCAATCAGGTAATGAGTAAAAATTCGGTTATCATTAAGTAAAGCGTATGTAGTGAAAAGCCCACCAAGAGAAAATCCTGCTAAAGCGCGCGTACCATTAGTGTTGTAATGAGTATCTATATGTGGAATTATTGATTCAGAAATAGCTGAAAGAAAATATGAAGCCCCACCTGATTGAACTTCACTGTTATACATGGAGCCAAGCATTCGATCTTCATCTATATCGCGGGATGGAGTAAGGTCAGAAACACGAAGCGCGAATGAATCAGAAAACCGTTCAACATCGTAACCAATACCTACGATTATCATTTCGGGGACTTCATTGCTAAGGCGCAGTAAGTCGTATACCTGTGTCATTAACGTGAACAAGCCGTTTGCATCCAGCACATACAAGACCGGATATCCATTCTCTTTTTTGGGATTATAATTATCGGGAAGGGATATAAATAGTTTGTAGTTTTGCTGATTTTTTTTTCCCGGAATGGTTATGGCATTTACCGGGTCAGGACTATTACTTAATACCGCAGCACGCAGGCAATCCTGAGTGAATCCCAAAAATAGAATTATTACTACAATACTTGTAATAAGGTGGCGCATGGCAGAAGCAATTGATTGACTACTTTATGTATAAAAGTCGAAAAAAATTAAATTACGAAAATAAATCTCAGATTTTCGACTAATTCACAAGTAAATTCGACTAAAAAAAATTAATTTGTTGGTTCCATCCGGTACATGTGGCCTTCGCTGTAGTCGGTAAGGATATATATATTGCCGTTTGGCGCTTCCCTGACTTCACGAATCCGGCCAATAGTTTGCAGTAGTAACTCTTCGTCGTGTACTACTTCTCCGCCTTCAATAACAAGTCGACGGATTCTCTCTGCTCTTAAACCACCGGCAAGCAGGTTGCCTTTCCATCTTGGAAATTTGTCGGATGTTACCATGGCTAACCCGGAGGGAGCCAGAGTTGGAGATAGTACATAAAACGGATCGGTCATTCCATCAAGCGCACGGTGCTCTGTAAATTCATAGACACCTTCGGTACGGTAAGAACGCCCCTGACTTACAACAGGCCATCCATAATTTGTTGCGGGTTCTACAAAATTTAGTTCATCGCCGCCACGAGGCCCGTGCTCCGTTGCCCATATATCTTGTGTAACCGGATCAACTACTAAACCCTGAATGTTTCTGTGGCCGTAAGAGTAAATTTCCGGCAGTACATTGGCGTGGCCTATAAATGGATTGTCATCAGGTACACTTCCGTCATCGTTTAAACGTAATAGTGTTCCGGCGTGATCGGCATTATCCTGTGCTCTTGGTGGTTCGCCACCTCTGTCGCCGATGCTCATCAGCAGTGTGCCATCAGCCATCCACGCTAATTTAGAGCCATAATGTCTGCCGGGAGATGATTTCCGATCCTGTGTAAAAAGCTCCTCTACGTTCTGTAATTCACCATCTGACAGTGTGCCACGAATCAAGGTTGTAGCGGTACCGTCGCGATCGCCTTTAGAGTAGGTGAGGTACACAAACTGATTACTTTCAAAATCAGGATGAAGCGATACTTCCATTAAACCGCCCTGGCCTCTTGCGTGAATTGGTGGTAGCCCTGCAATTTCAGTTATTTCCCCATTTTTTACATGATTGAGCCTTCCGGGCCTTTCGGTAACGAGGTATGATCCGTCTGGCATAAAAGCGACTGACCATGGGTGCTCGAACGGCCCCGAAACTCGCACAAGCCTGAATTGAACATATTGTGAATTTATAGTCCGGTCTGAAAATCCTTCATCCGTTTTTTCTTCCTGTTCACAAGCGCTTAAACTCAAAACAAGAATCGAAATCAATAGAAAAAATGAAATTTTGTACATATTAGTTTGGTTTGGTTATTATAAAACGGATTTTTGTTCAGTAGTTTGTTTACGAAAATTATTTCAATGTAATAAAAACCTTGATGGTTTAGAAATCATTCAGCTACCGTAAATGTCAAAAGTATAGCTAAAAAATGGAAAAACTTGAAAAACGGGATAACCTTCCGCTTATTTTTATCACACCTGAAGTGCTAATGCATGTAACCGAAAAAGAATCAGGAATTTTGATTCGTGATGATGGTTCAGCTCAAATGAGTGCAAAAATTGCTAAAGCAAATCCTGATGCCGGAAAATACTCAGAGCTAAATCAGGATGGTATTGTGATATTTTGGGATAAATCCATCGAACCCGATAACAGCAAGCAGGTTGTTTTAGAGTTACAAAGGGGGATTTTTACTACCAAGCTTAAAGCAAAAATCACAAGCCGCCCCAAAGGTGCCGGATTTATGGGGACGAGGGGATGTCGTTAATCCAGTATTACTTACCTCAACGAATTGTGAGTGTTTGTTTCATATCATCTACGTTGTATTCTTGCCCATTAATACTCCATACATGCATGCGAAGTTGCATTAAATAATTTCCTGGTGGAGCTAAAGTTGTATCAGTTGAAGCGGTTTCCTGATTCCATGAAGTGATAGATGAATTCATTTCCCAGCTAAAAGACAGTGTAGTATTGGGAGGTAATTCATACGTGTTCATTTTTCTCAGACATCCTGAATTATTACCCACGAAATCGATACGCTTATTTTCTTTGTATGTTAGTAAAAGTGCAAATTCCTTACAGGAGGTTTTGATCGATAATGTTTCATTAGATGGATTTTTTACATTCAGTTGAACGTCAAACGATTCTCCTTGTGATATTTCTTTGCTTATAATTTGCATACTCAGTTCAGGATTCAATTGCTTTTCCTCATTTAAAAGGCCGCAACCAATTATGCTCATTGCTAAATATGCGATAAAAATGAAAATGATTAATTTTGAGGACTTTTCTGAGTTCATAGATGTGTGATTTTAGTGTTAACTAAGATGCATCAAACCAATCAATTTGAAATGAACATTACCATCACTTCTTCCCTGTATGCGCAGGCAATGTAATTAGAAATTCGGCACCGCCGCCCTCGCGGTCAGAAACTTTTACGGTGCCGTTGTGTTTTTCAACAACACCTTTAGAAATAGCAAGGCCAATGCCCAGCCCAAAATCGCCGCCGGCTGTTTTTGTGGTAAAACTGGAATCAAAAATACGGTTTTTAATCAGGTCAGGGACACCGGGTCCGGTATCAGAAATTCTAACCCATACATTCTTTTCATCTTTGCCGCAACTGATAAACAATTTGCCCTTATCATTCATAGCCTCACAGGCGTTGATGATAATGTTAGTCCAAACCTGATTTAGCTCGCCAATAAAACACAGCACCGGAGGAATTTCCGTCAACTTTGTTTCTACCTGAACATCCTGCAGCCTGCTTCCAAGAATTTGGAGTGTCTCTTTTATGCCCGTGCGTATATCGGCAACTTCAGGCTCGGAGCCGGACTGCCTGCTATAGCTTTTCAGGCTTTTTACTAAATATTCAATGCGCGCGGTAGATAGTTTGATACTCTCCAAAAAAGAGCCGGACTGAAAGACATCAAGCAATAAATGAAAATGTTCCTGATGTTTGCTTGTTATAAATGGTTTGATTTTATCGAATGCAGCAGGACTCATTTCTGACAGCAAGCGAATTACAGAACGCTTTAGCTCGGGATATTCATCAGCCAGCTTTTTTTGTTTTTCGCGGTTTAGTTTGGAATTGTCTAACCGGCGTTTAAATCCTTCTTCAAAGAAAAAACGCACCAAACCATTGTCCGGTAGTGCCGCTGCCCGCTCAGCAAGCCCGGGTAAGCTGTTTATGAGATAATCTACGGAGCGGAATAAAGCAGAAGCGGGATTGTTAATTTCATGGGCTAGTCCGGCAGTGAGTTCACCGAGGGTGGCCATTTTTTCCTGAGAGATGAGGGCATTTCTGGTTTTCTCAAGTGCCTGAATGGCATTTTGCAATTGATTCCTTTCCTGTTCCAGCTGCTTGGATAAAAGGGCTACCTCTACGTGAAGTGTAACCACGCGCCGATATCTGTCTGAAAGGTTCGAGAAAATGAGCCCCTGAATTACTTTACTGATTTCCGGATAACGGGTGTGAAATAACTCGAAATTTTTATGGTCGATGGCCAGCGTGGTAACGGGAGTAGTCGCTTTAGCCGTAGTAAAGGCAGTTTGTCCTGTTTGGAAAGACAACAACCCAATGAAGTCACCCGCCCCCTGATAATCAATTGCGGTATTAAGTCCGGCTCCCGACTTCATTTGGGATACGGTCCCTTCCACAATAATAAACAGATGGTGATTTTGTTGATTTTCGGCTAAAATGATTTCACCGGCCTCGAACTCTCTCTTTAATTGAGAAAGTAATTTCGATGAGGGAAGAAGATCTTTGATGGCTTTTATAACCGTAGATTTATCGTAGGTATTTGCACTTGAAGATGCCTTTATGATATTTCTTGCCCTTTTGGCACGGTCGATGTCTGCTTGATTTAATGTCATAGCCATTGAATAAACTAATTAAATCAGGAGTCTGAGAATGATCCTTTTTCCCTAATCACTTCCTGAATTCGTTTTATATCAAGAACGCCCATGTATCTCAAAAGGTCTTTCTCATGTTCAATGACAAAAGTTGTAAGTTCATCTATGGCGATTTGAAGCAGTTCAGCGGGATCCCAGGGTTTTGCAATATAACGATTCAGTTTTGCTTTATTGAGAGCCTCAACGGTGTCTTCAAGCCCGGCCTGACCGGTAAGAAGCAATTTTCTGGTTCTCCTGGTGAACTCGTCATTTTGCATGTCAATGAGTAATTCAACGCCTTTTTCGCCGGGCATCACGTGGTCGCAAATGGCAAGTCCAAGTTTGTCCCCACGCTCTTTCATTTCCTGGATAATTTCTCTGGCCTCTTCGGCAGAAACCGCCATTTCGATAGGGAAGACATCCTCAAGGTCAGCCAAATCACGCACTACAACGTCAAGAACTTCGGGTTCATCTTCAACACAAAGGATATAAATATCAGACATAAGTAAACTCCATAATTATATTAAAAAAGGCCAGTAAATCAGTGCCATCGTAAGGGCTGTAAGTAATCCAAATATACCAATTACAATACCGACTTTTACCATATCGGCTGTTTTTATAAATCCTGTACTCATTGCAATGGCATTTGGTGGTGTGGATATCGGAAGCAGCATAGCCATATTACATGCGGAACCGATAAGTAAGCTGGTAATAATGAGGTTGAAACCTTCGCCGCCGATTCCGGCAGTACCCATACTTATGGCAAGCGGAATAAGCAGAGTAGCCGTAACGGTATTTGACAGAAAGTTCGACAGCATAAGAGCAACGAACCCAAATACCAGTAAAAGCATAAATTGTGGCAGCATTTCCCAGCTGATGCTCGAAACGAGCCAAATGGCGAGACCTGTATTTTCCATAGAAATACCCAGCGCTATACCGCCGGCAACAAGCCAGAGAACTTCCCATGGCAGCGAACGGACATCATCCTTACTAAGTACGCTGGTGACTGTTAAACCCGCAATCGGTAAAAAGGCAATCATCCCACTTGGAATACCATGCTGTGCTTCGGTAACCCACAATAACACGGTGAGGCCAAAAATAGCGTAAAGCATGATTGCTTTGTAGGATTTATCAAAAGAACTTTTCAGGGCAAGTTTGAATGAATCAACGGTTGGCGGGAATATGACCCGCATGGTTCCCCATGCCAAAAGAAGTAACAAAAGTGCCAGCGGAACCATAAGGGCCATCCATGAACCGAATGCAATGCCCAAGCCTTGTTGGTTCAATGCGGAGATAACAATAGCATTAGGAGGTGTGCCGATAGGTGTTGCCATCCCGCCAATATTTGCGGCAATCGGGATACACAGCGCCAGCATAATTCTGAATTTGTCTTCTTTTGCCACTTGCATTGCAATGGGAATGGCCACCGTCATCATCATGGCGGTGGTGGCGGTGTTACTCATAAAAGCAGAAAGCACAGCCGTAACCAACATCAGCCCAAGTACAATAAACATCGGTTTTGTACCAAATGGTTTAAGTAGCACATTTGTCAGGTTTTTATCGAGATTGTACTTTACCGCTCCGGCTGCAAGCATGAATCCGCCAAGGAAAAGAATGATAATGGGGCTTGCCAACGTGTTGAAAAACCGGGTATATGAAACCGGCTCATATTGAACAAGTTTGTGCTTGTATTGAGCCACTACCGGCGTTTCTGCCGTTATTTCAGTGGAAAAAAAGATGACCTGATCATTTCGTTCTATGACTTCAATACTCAGTTCTTCTGACCTTGTAGGTGATTTTTTCAGGAATATCTGATCTCCATCAACGGCCTCAGCAGGCAGGCTCCATGTTTGTTCTCCAACAGGTTCAGCAAATGTTTCGGGCAACTGCGACCCTTGAAAAAGCGGGCCTTGTGTGCTGAGTAGTACAATTTGCAGGAAAATTACCAGCATTGAAGTGGAATAAATGGGTATTGGTTCAAACATCCAGAAAACGGCAGCCATCAGAAATATCCCCAAAGCAAGATGCCCCGCAAAAGAAAGTCCGGTAAAAGTAAAGAGCAATGGAATACAAAACCCGATAATACCAAGGCCGAGTCCTACTGCTGTTTTTGTCCATTTTGGAAAAGCTGATTTCGATTTGCCTCTCCGGCGTCTGTTTGTTGGCATATTGTTTCTTTAACGATTAAATAAAGCCCGGCAAAAATCTTTCGCAAATCTCTTATTAAAAATCTGAATAAGCCGACACGAGTGAAAAGTGTCACGCTCGCTGATTTATTCATTAAAGATTTGCTTGTCAGGGCCATCACAAATAAATATTAACACACTATGTCAGTCAGAAATAAACATTAAGTCTATTACTAAGGGATACTTTCAAGTAATTATTCTAATGTAATGACTTTTGATTGAATCCCAAAAAACATTTCAAAGTTGTGTATTAGAATATAGGTATGATTACAATAAATTTAAAGATGCAAACAAAATATAATCTTCTACTTATACACTGGGAAAAGCGCTTTCGGGATGAATTAGTTGCTTAGCCAGTTCAAAAAAAAGATCATGAGAGGCAGATTATTGATAAAACTGCCTTCCGGTTTCAGGGGTTTATCTCTTCCGGAGCGATGTCTTCAAAGCTTGTAAGGCCAAGATAGGCGTCGAGAATACGAAGTTGGCGGAATGCTTCCTGTTTGAAAACGCCATTCATGCCATAGACAATGAACATAGAGTAACGAGCCATTTCAAAATCTTCTTTCAGCAATTCAGCATTAGCTTTGAACCACCAGGATTTTTCAACCAAAGCTTCATCGTCTGTAAGCTCGGCAGCTTTGACGAAGGAATTGATGGCATCCTCAAAGAGGTTTTCATTATAATAGAGAATCCCGGTGTTGAAGTGCGCTTTTGATGTGCGCGGGTCTTCGGGGAAGGCATCAATAATTTCCTGATACAAGGTCAGTGCTTCCTCCGTTTCCTGAGAGAATACAGAAAGCAGGCTTTTGTCAAAAAGCTCCGTTAGCGGGTCCGGATCAACATCGGTGCTTCTGGTGGCATCAATGGTTTGAAGCTCAAAAACATCAATTTCCTGAATTAAATGCAGGTCTTCTAAAAGTGCAACTCTTGTTGCCGGATCTGTGGGGCTACTGACTTTGAGTAAGTTAATTCCAATTACGAGAATCAATACTGCGGCAACGGCAATAACCCAATGTTGATAAGAGCGCATATTAAATATAGGTGTGGTTTCAGCAACAACATCGCTGACAATGTTATCGGATTGGTTGTTATCATAAGGTGCAGCCTGTTTTTGACGTAATACTTTGCGCAGGGATGCTTCGAATCTGACCTTTTCATAAATCTCGGGATTTTCGAACATCTCCTCCCAAAACAGGTCTTGTTCTTCTGCAGAGAGCTCTCCATTCAGAAAAGTGTGGATTTTTTGTGTCAGGCGGATATTTGTGTCTTCATTATTCATTTAATAGTGCATATAGTGTTGTTGTAACTGGTTCTATACCACACTGATCCTTTAAAATGGTTTTCCTTACACTCTGTTTACAAGCTTTTACGAACGCATTCTTCAAGCTCTTTTTGGATGCGATGTTTCTTTACCCAAACATTAGATAAAGTAGAATCGAAACGTGCGGCTACCTCTTCTGCTCGAATACCCGGCCTGGACAGAAAAAAAGTGATAAATGTACGGCTGACGTCGGCGAGTTTATCAACGCACATATTCAAAATATCCATTAATTCACGTTTCGCAAATGAATTTTCTAAGTCCAACCCATTGGATTCCGATTCAAGTACTTCATCACCCACTTTAAGGTCGTTTTTCTTTTTCATTTTGAAATAGTTATTCCTGATGGTCATTCTCAGATATCCACCGGGGTTCCCGGGCATTTCTTCGCCGTCTCTGATCATCTCCATAATGGTAAGCATAGATTCGTATGTGCAATCTTCAGCATCTTGCTGGGTAGCCTTGTATCGGGTGCGCAGATACTTTATCATCATGTTCGAAACCACATCGTGCCAATGAGCGATTTTCGCATCATCTTTTTCTTTAATGGCATCCAAAAGCGATCTGAATTCCATGAATTTATCAGTATGATATTAGTGGTGGATTTTTTAAAAATGACCTGTTAAAACGATAAAGAATTTACTCCATTTTAGCAAATGGATTCAACAGTTTATAACTTGTTTTGCTGAATTAGTAAATTAAAAAAGTGTATAACACAGTAAATATTATATTTGAGGGTTTCTCACAGTTCAAAAATAATGAAAACACAAAATAGTATTATCTATTTATGGATTATGGCAGGTGGCGGTATTGGAGCCGTATTGAGATATTCTCTGCTGCTGTTGACCTCAGAAAGCGTTACGATGGCTCCGCTTACCATTTTCTTTGAAAACATTTTGGGTGCTTTCCTTCTTGGGTTATTGACCGGATTAATCCTCTCAAAAAAAGTAAAAGAGTGGCCTTGGCTCCATTTTGTAGGCACGGGTGTGCTTGGTTCTTTTACTACATTTTCTGCTTTCGCTACTGATATTTTGTATTTGTTAGAACAGTCGCTATTAATTGCTGTGGCTTATGTTGTCGGAAGCCTTCTTTTTGGGATTTTAGCCGCAATGGCCGGCCTGGCACTTACACACAAGGGAGATCAACAATGACGGAATTATTGGCTGTAATGATATCAGGAGCGATAGGAGCGGCACTTCGTTTTTTTGTAAATCATAAAGTGTCACAAATAAAAGAAACCGGCTTTCCACTTGGTACTTTGGTTGTTAACATAAGCGGAACGTTCGGCATTGGCCTGTTTCTTGGGATGATGGCTAATGATCCCGCATTGGCACATTTGATTGTTCCGGTTGGGGTTGGCTTTTTTGGTGCCTACACTACGTTTTCAACCTGGATGGTGCAATCTGCCGGGGAATTGAAAGCCCGGCAGTGGAAACAACTTGCTTTTAACCTTATTGGTAGCACTGTTGTTGGAGTAGGTGCACTGATGCTGGGTTTTGCATTGGCGAGAATAGTATCTTAACCCGAACTATTGGCTAAAAATACTGTAAAAAGTCATACCTGTCAGGTTTTGAAGTTTTGTTCATTTAATATTGCAATAATACTTAAAAACCAGACTGGTTTTTAAAAACTCGGGGTAGAGTAATCTACCCAATAGCTCTTTTAATAAAAACAGAGTATTTATCTCTTTATAAGTCCAACTATAAACAAAAGAATTATCGCGCCAATTGTAGCGGTAATCAATGAGGTTATGAAAGGGCTGACAATGCTAAAACTTATTCCCAGTAAATCAAAAAAGAAAGCGCCAATAAAGGCACCGATAATTCCTATAATGGTATTCCATAAAAGGCCAAACCCTCCGCCTCTCATTAAGGTTCCGGCAACGAGTCCGGCAATGGCACCAATTATGAGAAAAATGAGCAAACCAAAAATATCTACCGACATAAGCTTATCTATTAAGTGAAGGTTTAAAGGCTCATGAGTTTAAATGAACCCCCGTTTTTAGAATATTCGTCGTTTAACTCAGTACAAAGTATGCAATCTGGTGACATTGAGCAAATGTAAAGAAACCAAGAAATAAAGAAGGCTTTGAGATTCTAATTAAATTCAAAGCCTTCAATAACCAATTATTGTATAATCCGGATTATTCACCAAAGCTAACGGGGAAATTTCACTTCGTGGGAATCGCTTCGCCTGCCTGCCGATGCAGTCAGGCAGGCTCGGTGCGTAGCATTTTAACTACACCCAAATTTGAGTGAACAAAGTATTTATCTATATCATTAGTATTCAATGGTTTATGCTTTAATTTTCATACTTTTGTGAATAATTCGGGTTAATCGGTTATTATTTAATCAAATGGCGGGCAAGTACGAGGCGTTGTACTTCGCTTGTGCCTTCTCCGATTTCGAGTAATTTGGCATCTCGTAAAAAACGCTCAACGTGGTACTCTTTTGTGTAACCGTAACCACCGTGAATTTGAATAGCCTCAAGACAGGATTTAGTACACATTTCAGAAGCAAATAATTTAGCCATCGATGCTTCCTTAGTGTAGGGTCTTCCACTGTCTTTTAGCCATGCCGCTCTTTGTACCAACAATCGGGCTGCATCAACTTGTACTCCCATATCTACGATTTTCCATTGAATCGCCTGGAAATTTGAAATTGGTGCCCCGAATTGTGAACGCTCTTGTGCATATTTTACAGATTCCTCAAAAGCCCCTCTCGCAATCCCGACGGCTATAGAGCCAATGCCTATACGCCCACCATCCAAAATTTTCATTGTGTCAATAAATCCATGGCCTAATTCACCAAGCTGATTTTCGGCCGGTACTTCAACATCCTCCATGTAAATTTCACATGTGTCAGAAGAGTTCATTCCAAGTTTTTTTAGTTTCGGCCCATAGCTGAACCCTTTCATTCCTTTTTCGAGAACAAAAGCAGTGACACCTTTTGATCCTTTAGATCTGTCCGTTACAGCCAATACTACATAAATGCTTCCAACCGAACCCTGAGTGATAAAAATCTTCGTCCCATTCAGAATCCACTTATCGCCTTTTTTAACGGCGGTGGTTTTCATGTTAGATGCATCACTTCCTGAGCCGGGCTCCGTTAGTGCCCATGCTCCGAGCGCCTCGCCGGTTGTCAACCGAGACAAATACTTTTGTTTTTGGGATTCATTTCCTGCAAGTGCGATATGCGCAGAGCATAAAGACGTATGCGATGCCACGGTGAGAGCGAGAGAAGCATCCCAACGCGCTATTTCTTCAAGAACAATAGCAAAACTAACTGCATCGGAGCCTCCACCGCCATATTTTTCGTCGTGGTAGATACCGAGCATGCCCATTTCTCCAAGCTCATTAACGATATCATGCGGGAATTCACATGCTTCGTCTCTTTCAATTACTGTAGGAGCTATTCTCGACTCTACAAAGTCACGAATACTTTCCTTAATAAGCTGTTGATCTTCATTTAAGTCGAAACTTAGTGCTTGTTCGGTTAGTAAATCTGAATTCATGGGTTCTAAATACCTTTCGTGTTTTAAACGGGTGATAAATGACTTCTTTAATTATGAAGCCTTCAATTTTTGAGTTTAGTCGAATGTTTATAAAAAAGGCTATGATTGCCTTACTAAATATAAGTAGATGCTTTCAATAATTTATGAAGATATATAACCCTTAAAACGGCATTATAATTCGATTAATTGCCGATTTTATTTTGACGCAATAGTAATTTGGGTTATTTTTACGCCCTGTTATTTCAGGCTCATGAGGCAGGCAGACAAGAAGTTAATCTACTGAATCAGTTACATCGATTATTAAATTAATTAGGTAAACGTGTTTAGCAGCGGTTCAATTTTATTACAATCAGTACTCATCTTCACCTTTGGTGCTTTGAGTATCTCTCTGATTTTGGCTATGATAAGGCTCATACTCGGGCCGAGCCTGCCCGACCGTGTTGTTGCGCTTGACCTTATTGCCTATATCGTTATCACTTTTATTGGCGCATACGTAATTGCTACAGGAGTTGCTGATTTTTTAGATGCCGCTATTGTGGTAGCACTCATCGCATTTCTTGGAACGTTAGCTTTTGCTCGTTATGTACAACAAGCAGCTGATAAAGAGGAGGATGACAAAATATGATGCTTCAAATTACCATAGCGGTTTTGTTGTTTTTTGGATCCCTCTTTGTGTTGGTTGCAGCTATCGGAGTTGTTCGCTTGCCGGATTTGCTCATGAAAATGCATGCCTCTACAAAAGCTGGTACACTGGGTGCCGGTTTAACACTTTTATCTGTAGCGTTTGTCTTTGGGGAAGTATCCGTAGCAACTCGCGTCATTGCAATCATTTTCTTTTTACTGCTAACAGCCCCTGTTGCGGCACATGTTATTGGCAGAGCCGGTTACTATTCAGGCTTGAACCTGTGGAAAGGTACCGTAGTCGATGAATTCTTCGCTGATCATCCGGGGAGATTCCCATCAAGAAATTCAGAAAATAATAACAAGGAGAAATAACCATTTCCTGATATGGCCATACTACTTTCTGTTGTAGTTATTTTTTTAGTAGCACTGGCTGCTCCTTTTTTAAACAAGTTGTTTAAGGGAGCCGCGGGGTGGGTATTGTCTCTTGTGCCGCTATCCATTTTCGCGTATTTCATTTCTCTCATACCACTTGTATCGGCAGGTGAGGTTATAAAAGAATCACATGTCTGGGTCAGCTATCTTGGCATTAATATGTCGTTTTATGTAGATGGGCTAAGTTTGCTTTTTGCGCTGATTATTACAGGGGTTGGAACATTCATCCTTATTTATGGCGGTGGCTATCTGCATGGGCACCATCAAATCGGGCGTTTTTACCTGAGTGTTTTGCTTTTTATGGGCTCCATGCTTGGTGTTGTTCTTGCGGATAATATTATTTCGATGTTCGTGTTCTGGGAACTCACCAGTATAAGTTCCTATTTGCTTATTGGCTTTAACCACGAGAAAGAAGATTCCAGAAAAGCCGCTCTCCAGGCGCTTCTTGTTACCGGTTCTGGTGGTTTGGCGATGCTCGCCGGTGCGATTATTTTGGTTCAGATTACCGGCACTATGGAAATGTCGGAAATGCTGAATGCAACAGGAGTTGCTGAGTCGCCGCTTTACCTCGGCATGCTTATTCTTATTCTGGCGGGATGCTTCACAAAATCAGCACAATTCCCGTTCCATTTTTGGCTTCCAGGCGCTATGGCCGCGCCAACACCGGTGTCTGCATACCTGCACTCCGCTACGATGGTTAAGGCAGGGGTTTATCTCATGGCAAGGCTAAATCCGGTTATTGGCGGCACAGAAATATGGTTCTACACACTTACCAGTTTTGGTGCAGCCACCATGATAATCGGCGCATGGCTCGCGCTTTGCCATACTGATCTGAAACGTGTACTTGCTTACTCTACCGTAATGGCTTTGGGTACGCTGACCATGCTTATTGGTATGGGACATGAGTACGCTATGAAAGCCGCCGCTGTGTTCCTGCTTGGCCACTCCATGTATAAAGGAGCCTTGTTCATGGTAGCCGGTTCAATTGATCACGAAGCAGGCACCAGAGATGTTCGAATGCTCGGTGGATTACGTAAATTAATGCCTTACACAGCTACTTTCGCTGCAATAGCCGCATTATCAATGGCTGGTGTGGCGCCTATGCTTGGATTTATCGGTAAAGAGCTGGTATACGAAGCCGCATTATCTGTCCACGCTTTCCCTCTTGTTCTTATCACTATTGCAGTTGTAGCAAATATTGCCATTGTAGCATCCTGCGGTATCGTTGCCATTCGCCCGTTTTACGGTGAACAAAAAGAAACACCCAAACATGCTCATGAAGCTCCAATAAGCATGTGGCTCGGCCCGGCCTTTTTGTCTGTTTTCAGCTTGGTGTTTGGAGTACTTCCGTTTCTGATAGATCAAAGCATTATCTCTAAAGCATCTGCTGCTATAGGCGGTACGCCAGATTTGGTCTTTTCTCTCAGCCTGTGGCATGGAATAAACGCCGCGCTCATCTTAAGTATAGTTACATTTTTGAGTGGTGTCGGGGTTTATTTTATTTGGGATAAGATTCGTGATGGCGCCGGACTACAAGGCTTTGGCAAACTATTTGGGCAGGTTCCCGAAAAAGGATACGACCATTTGCTCAGTGGGATGCTCTCATTTGCCGGAATCCAAACCCGTTTCTTCCAGAATGGAAATCTGCGTTATTACTTAATAACAATTCTGGGGCTGACTATTGCGCTGTTCGGTTTTACACTTTTCACTCAATCTGGTACGGTTATTCCTACCGATTTCTCTTCCATCTATGCTTACGAGTGGGTACTTGCATTGGTTATCGTGACAAGCGCATTTGTGGCTCTCCGCGCGGAGTCGGGCTTGGTTGCTATCGCGGCACTTGGTGTCATGGGTTATTCTATTGCACTTATCTACGTATTATTCAGCGCACCCGACCTTGCCATTACGCAAGTACTGGTTGAAACGCTTACGGTTATACTTGTAGCGCTTGTGCTAATCCACATCCCAAAAGCTAAAATGCAGGTAAAACCCTCTTCAAAACTAAGGGATGGCATTATTGCAGGTTCGGTTGGTTTGCTGGTTACACTCATTCTTTTCGCTGTCTTAGATTTGGAATTCGACCCGTATATGTCGGAGTTTTTTGCTGAAAATAGCTATGTAATTGCCAAAGGCCGCAATATTGTAAATGTAATTCTTGTAGATTTCAGAGCGCTCGATACACTTGGTGAAATTGTTGTTATCGGCGTGGCCGGAATTGGAATCTACGGGTTGATTAAACTCGGAAAATCTGTTTTGAAAAAGGAGGAAGCATGAATTCTGTAATTCTCAAAACAGCAACAAGGATTATTTTCCCAATTCTGCTTTTGTTTTCAATATTTCTGTTTTTAAGAGGCCATAACGAGCCGGGTGGTGGGTTCATTGGCGGACTTGTAGGTGCTGCTGCATTTATACTTTATGCGATTGCCTATGGCACAGAAGTAACAAAAAAACTACTCCGCATGGATCCAAAAGTAATGGTAGGCGCCGGCTTATTTTTTGCAACGTTAAGTGGTATTATTTCTATGATAGCCGGCGACGCGTTTCTAACCGGCCAATGGGTTTTTCCTGTAATTGGAGAAACTGAACTGCACTTGGGAACCCCGCTGATTTTCGATATCGGTGTTTATCTGGTTGTTGTTGGATTTACGCTGGCCGCAATTTTTGCACTTGAAGAAGAGGAATCTGTATAACATGGAACCATTATTAGCCATAGTAGTCGGATTTTTATTTGCTTTCAGCATCTACTTGCTGTTAAGACGCAACTTGGTGCGTGTTGTAATTGGTGTGATTATTCTAAGCAACGCTGTGAACCTTCTGTTTTTTACAGTATCAAGAATTGATCGTGGTATTCCACCACTTATCCCAGCCGGCGAGTATGTTCCGGTGGGCGATATAGCAAACCCGCTACCACAAGCGCTTATTCTAACTGCTATTGTAATCGGTTTTGGATTGCTGGCATTTTCTTTAGTGCTTACCTACCGCGCTTACAAAGAACTTGGCACCATAGATGTAGATGAAATGAGAGAAGCAGAACCGCGCCCTCAACTAAAAAAGGAGGGTAAATAAGTGGATTTCATTCTCATTTACCCGTTACTCATCCCCCTGCTTACCGGCGCACTGGGGCTCATGGCTTTTAAATCTGCTGTTATTCAGCGCTGGATTAGTGTCTTCGGGTCGGGTGTATTATTCTTCGTTTCTCTATACATGTTGTATCTCGCGACTTCGGGGAACATCATGGTACTTCAATTAGGCAACTGGGAAGCTCCTTTCGGTATTTCTCTTGTTGGGGATACTTTTAGTATTCTAATGGTTGCCATTACCGGTCTAAAAGCATTTGCCGTCAGCATCTA
>SLDG01000192.1 GCA_007125355.1 Balneolales bacterium
GGTTCAAAACCAAAGTAAATGAGCAACGAAATTCCTAAGGTTTACAGCCCCGATGAGGCTGAGAAAAAATGGTACAAGTACTGGGAAGACAATGGATTTTTCCATTCCGAACCCGATGATCGCGAACCCTACACGGTTGTAATTCCACCGCCCAATGTGACCGGCGTTTTGCACATGGGACACATGCTTAATAATACAATTCAGGATGTTCTTGTCCGTCGCGCTCGAATGCTGGGCAAAAATGCCTGTTGGGTTCCCGGAACGGACCATGCTTCCATCGCGACCGAGGCAAAAGTAGTGGCTAAACTCCGCGAAAATGGCATCAAAAAAAGTGACCTCAGCCGGGATGAGTTCATGAAGCACGCCTGGGACTGGACCAACGAGTACGGCGGCACCATCCTTAAGCAGTTGCGCAAACTGGGCGCCTCGTGCGACTGGCAGCGTACACGTTTTACACTCGAGGAAAGCCTTTCCGAAGCAGTTATTGATTGTTTCATTCATTTCTATGAAAAAGGGCTGATTTATCGCGGCCTGCGTATGGTCAACTGGGATCCTGAGGCAAAGACAGCGCTGTCTGATGAGGAAGTAATCCACAAAGAGGTTTCCTCGAAGTTGTATCATGTCAGGTACAAAATCAAAGATTCTGATGCGTATATCACCATCGCTACAACAAGGCCGGAAACCATTCTGGCGGATACCGGAGTGTGTGTAAACCCAAATGATGAACGCTACGCTTCGCTTGTCGGGAAAACGGCCATCATCCCTCTTGTAAACAGAGAAGTCCCCATAATTGCGGATGAATATGTGGAATTAGAATTCGGAACGGGTGCCCTTAAAGTTACACCCGCACATGACGAAAATGACCACATGCTGGGCGAAAAGCACGGCCTGGAAGTCATTGATATCCTAAACGATGATGCCACACTGAATAAAAAAGCTGAATTCTACATTGGCGAGGATCGTTTTAAAGCCAGAAAGCTAATTGTTAAAGACCTTGAAGAAACAGGTTTCCTTGTAAAGACGGAGGACATCCAAAACAAGGTTGGATATTCCGAGCGAACAAACGCGGTTATTGAACCCCGATTATCGCTGCAATGGTTTTTAAAAATGCCGGAAGTTGCCAAGCCTGCACTCGATAATGTGATGAACGACAATGTCCGTTTTCACCCCGAAAAATTCAAAAACAGTTACCGGAACTGGATGGAAAACATTCAGGATTGGTGCATTTCACGGCAGCTTTGGTGGGGGCACCGGATTCCGGCCTGGTATTATGGAAACGGCGAGCATGATTATGTAATAGCACGCACCGAGGAAGAGGCGTTGAGCAAAGCCCAAAAAAAATCCGGCAAAGTTGAGATTACTGTAAAGCAGGATGAAGATGCCCTCGACACATGGTTCTCATCGTGGTTGTGGCCGATTTCTGTGTTTGATGGTTTCAGGAATCCGGACGGAAAGGAAATCAACTACTATTACCCCACCAATGATTTGGTTACTGCCCCGGAAATAATGTTTTTCTGGGTGGCTCGTATGATTATGGCCGGATACGAATTCCGTGGCGAGAAGCCTTTCAGCAATGTGTATTACCACGGGATTGTACGCGACAAACAGCGCAGAAAAATGTCGAAATCACTGGGGAACTCTCCTGACCCAATCGGGTTGATTGAGCAATACGGTGCCGACGGAACACGAGTGGGAATGCTGTTTTCATCCCCCGCCGGCAACGATTTACTTTTTGAAGAGGCGTTGTGCGAACAAGGACGAAACTTCTCTAATAAAATCTGGAACGCTTTCCGGTTCCTGTCCATGAACATGGAAGAAGGACGTGAGTACAAACCATCTCTTGATTTAGACCCTAATTTCCTTCCCGACCTTTGGATGCAATCGCGCTTAAATCGGTTCATTCTTGAGATGGAACAAAGTTTCTCTCAATTCAGACTCAGCGAAGCGTTGCAAAAAATCTATGCTCTCGTTTGGGATGATTTCTGTGATTGGTACATCGAACTCATCAAACCCGATACCCCGGGCAGCAAGATTGAGCCACAGCGACTGGAACGCGCTTTAGGGATTTTCGAACAGTTGATGAAGCTTCTGCATCCATTCATGCCGTTCATCACTGAGGAAATCTGGCAGCGTATTCAACCGCGAGAAACAAACGATGCGCTTATCATCACCGCATGGCCGGAAGTAAAAGAGGCCAAAGTTAGTGATAAGATTGAATCACATTTTGCGCTTATGCAGGAATTTGTATCGGCGGTTCGGAATGTGCGCGCAGAGAACAACCTCTCTCCAAATACCGAACTTGAGTTACTCATCAGAACAGATAACGAAACTGCTGCAGAAAGCGTAAAGGTGGTCGTAGCACTAATCAAAAAGCTGCAAAAGCTGAGCAATGTAACTATTGCTGGTGATTTTGAAAAACCGGCACATTCAGCCAACATTATTATTCAGGGGATTGAGATGTTCATCCCACTTTCAGAACATATCGACCTCGACAAAGAGCGCGAAAAACTGGAGAAGGAAATCAACCGATTGGAAGGTTTTCTAAAATCTATTAACGGGAAATTATCCAACGAAAAATTCATAAACAACGCCCCCGCAGCAGTAGTCGAAAAAGAACGAAAAAAGCAATCAGATGCGAAAGAATCGCTCGATAAGTTGAGGGCTTCGCTGTCGGATTTGGGAAGTGGAGATTGAAAATTGAAGACTAAAGATTGAAAATTTGACTATACCTGAGTCAGATCGTTGCAGGTTTCGGGCCTGCCTGCCGGCGCAATCTGGCAGGTTGCGGGATAACAAGCTATTGTTTTTTTATACCTATGTGCGGTTCTGATAGTGATGGTGAGTCCATAATGTCCACACTTACGATACATTTGATGGATCTGACAGGCGCGTTAGCACCAAAGTCATCCCGCACAACCCGCAAACACTTTCTCAATTTTTGAGAGTTGGGCTCGGCTGTTCCCTGATGAATACGGGACACGGCAGGATGACGATGCTTTAGCTAAACGAATAAACAGATAAACTAATAAGCACCAAATACATCCCAAATAAAAAAAACTGCAGGCCTATACGAAATAAACCTGCAGTTGGAATCTAAACTGATAATTAAGCCCGAACTATCAATCGAATACGGGAGTATAGCGATATGGGTTAATAGGGATGGTTGTAGCTCTACGGTTTTCACGACAGCCTCTGCCACCTATATCTTCCTGCATACATGGATTTGGGTCTTTACCGAGTCCGGCTACCGTCATCCGGTCTGATGAAATCCCGTTGTTTCTGTAAAAATCAGCAACGGCGTTGGCACGGCGTACACTAAGGCGCAGATTGTACTGATCTCCACCTATGTGGTCAGTAAAAGCCTCAACACGGATTGTATAATTTGGGGCATTTCTGAGTTTATCAACATTTTCTGCAAGTAATCTGGCAGCCTGTGCGTCAACATTACTTCTGTCAAAATCAAAATTTACTGTAGCAAGTTCACGAATAACAGCTGGGTCATTTGGATCGAGCGGATCCGTTCCCATGGCAATTTCTTGTCCGTCTGTGAAGCCATCGCCGTCAGTGTCCGGATTATTAGGATCAGTTCCGTGAACGTAGATTTCTTCATAATCCGACAGGCCATCGCCATCGGTGTCTTCTTCAAGTGGATTTGTTCGATACACATGAATTTCGTCGTAATCGCTCAGTCCGTCGCCATCAGTATCAGGATTTAACGGGTCGGTGCCATAAACGAAAATCTCTTCGTAATCGGTTAATCCATCACCGTCGGTATCGGGATTTAACGGATCAGTTCCATATACATAAATTTCATCGTAATCACTGATGCCATCTCCATCGGTATCAGGATTAAGCGGGTCGGTTCCGTACACAAAAATTTCATCGTAGTCATTAATTCCATCCCCATCGGTATCTCTTTGTTTCAGGACTTCATGAGGGAGAGATTTAAGCCAATCAAGAGTTATAATTTCAGGTTCCTGAAGTTCTTTTGTTGAACTGCAACCGAGAAAAGCGAGAGATAATACGAGAGCCGCTCCGAGAGCAACTATAGTCTTTTTCATATTGTTAGCAAATGTTTACTTGTTTGTGGTGTGATGAGTTCACTGCATCATGAGAGCAATGCAGTTTGCAATATACGTAATAAAACCTTTTTTATTTTTTAGGTGAGAGCTTATGAAAATATATTTTTCTGTCGTATCACATCATAAAAAACAGGACAAACAGCCCCCGGAGGATAGCCATTTGCCCTGGTATAGATTTTGATAATCAATTCAGGTATCTGAATTGAATCCGCTAAAGAATATTACTTTTTCTTAGGCGGTGTTCCTAAATGTACGCCTTCGTTGTATGCTTCCGCGGCGGCTTCCATAATAGCCTCTGACATTGTAGGATGCGGATGCACAGCAGCTATAACTTCGTGTCCTGTTGTTTCGAGGTCACGTGCCAGGACAGCCTCTGAAATCATTTCTGTAACGCCGTCACCAATCATGTGGCAGCCCAGCCATTCGCCGTATTCTGCATCAAATATGACTTTAACGAAACCTTCTGGATGACCAGCAGCAGAAGCTTTACCACTTGCTGCGAACGGGAAACGTCCCACTTTTACTTCGTACCCCTTTTCCTTGGCTGCTTTTTCGGTCAATCCTACAGAGGCAACCTGCGGTACGCAATACGTACAGCCCGGAATGTTATCATAATTAATAGGCTGCGGATTTAAACCTGCAATTTGCTCTACACAGGCAATTGCCTCATGAGACGCCTTGTGAGCTAACCATGGGGCACCAATCACATCACCGATGGCATACACACCTTTAGCGTCGGTTTCGTAGGTTTCCAAATTCGCAACAATAGAGCCTTTTTCTACCTTAACACCGGCTTCTTCAAGGCCAAGCCCTTCTACATTACCGACCACACCTACAGCCGAAAGTACTACATCGGTTTCAATTTTTTCTTCACCTTTCGGAGTTTTTACAGTTACGGTGAGATTACCCGGTTTACCGTCTACTTTTTCGACAGAGCTTTCGGTCATAATTTTCATGCCCGCTTTTTTGTAGATTTTAGCGAGTTCCTTACCGATTTCTTCATCCTCTACCGGTAAAATGGTCTTTTGGAGCTCAACAACTGTGACCTCAGTACCGATTGTGTGATAGAAATACGCGAATTCAATACCAATCGCACCGGCACCGACAATTACCATTCTCTTAGGTTGTTTTTCCATTTTCATGGCACCTTCAGAGTTAATAATTCTCTTACCATCAATTTTTAAAGCCGGGAGTTCTCTTGAGCGGGCACCGGTTGCAAGAATAATATGCTTTCCTTTTACACGGTCGGTTTCTTTGTCAGAGTCATCTACAATTTTAACTTCGCCCTTGCCTGCAAGTACTCCTTTTCCTTTTAATACATCAATTTTATTGGTTTTCATGAGGAATTGAACACCCTTGCTCATTTTGTCGGCAACTCCTCTGCTTCGCTTGATTACTGCCGGGAAATCTACTTCCGGCTCAGCGCTTTTGAGTCCAAATTTTTTTGCATGACGCATAGTATCGAGTACTTCTGCTGATTTTAGAAGTGCTTTTGTGGGGATACACCCGATATTTAAACAAACTCCTCCGAGATCTCTTTTTTCAATAACTGCTGTTTTCAGGCCGAGTTGAGAAGCACGAATCGCGGCAACATAACCGCCGGGACCCGTTCCTATTACAACTACATCATATTCTTTTGCCATGATATTTTGATATTTTTAATGATTACGTTTAATGAAATTCTTTTCGAAGCGTTCACAAAACCAACATTTTGCTCTTCATCTTCGTTGTCCGCGGGCTAAAATAATAAATGCGAACACACATCCTAATGCATCAGTCGCCGGATGTTAACAGTCTGCTAAGTTAAGAAATTGACGGGATATTTAATAAGTAAGGATTTCATTCATGGTGGAATTCGGGCAGATTTTTTGATTTCGGGATGTATTTGGTGGTTATTTGTTTATTTGTTTATTCGTTTAGCTAAAGCCTCGTCATCCTGCCGTGTCCCGTATTCATCGGGACACGCAGGGCAGGCTCCGAAGGATCGTCTGCACAACCCATGAGCGCATTGAAGCCAATCCATCACCATAATCTATCATTATCCTCATTCGGTATTGCAAAAGAATAGCGTTCGTTCGTATATTTGAAATCTTGCCCTGGTGGTGAAATTGGTAGACACGCCATCTTGAGGGGGTGGTGCTGGAAACGGCGTGCTGGTTCGAGTCCAGTCCAGGGCACTCCTTATAATATAAAGCCCTTTTGCGTTTTTCGCAGGAGGGCTTTTTTGTAATATAAAAGAGAAACTATGTTTACAGTTTATGCTATAAAAAGTGAGCGCCAGAA
>SLDG01000175.1 GCA_007125355.1 Balneolales bacterium
GCAAATTGTCTTCTGATGGAAACGACAGATACATCCATGCGAAGCTGATCACCCGGAACAACAGGCTTTCTGAATTTTGCTTTGTTGATAGATGAGAAAACAATGGTGGTATTCTCAGGGTCATCACAGAGTTTTTTCAGGAAAAGAATACATCCCGATTGCGCGATAGCTTCTATCTGCAAAACACCCGGCATCAGTGGTGTCTTGGGGAAATGTCCGTTAAAGAACTCTTCATTCCCGGTCACGTTTTTTATCGTTATTATTTTTTCCTCACTAAGTTCAAGCACCCTGTCAACGAGTAAGAAAGGATAACGATGCGGGATTACCGCTTTAATTTCTTCGATATTCATAACCATAATGCGAAAAATATATAATCTTGTTTGGATTAATTAAGTATAAGATACTGAATGATACAAGTATAAAATAGAAAAATGCACTCAGGCAACAGTTCCAATATAAATATAAGCTACACCACTTTGTAATACATGCGCTTTTTGTTGTTTAAAGACATCAGCCTCCTTCATTAATTCAATGAATTTTTCACCTGCGGGAAACTTTGCACTTGTTTCCGGAAGATATCTGTATGCATCTTTATTACCGCTTAACCATCCTCCTAATGAAGGCATTACGTATTTAGAGTAAAAATTAAAGGGATATTTCATTAAGCCTCGTGCCTGGCCAAATTCCAAAACAACTACTTTTCCGTTGGGTTTGGTAACTCTTGCCAGTTCTTTCAGACAAATAAGCGGGTCATCTACATTTCTGATTCCAAATGCAATGCTTGATATATCAAAACGGTCATCTTCATAGGGCAAATTCATGGCATCAGCCACTTCGAAATTGATATCGAGTTTTTTGCCTCTGGCTTTTGCAGGAGCCGGACTTATCATTTCAGGGGAAAAGTCCGTACCTGTAACGTGGCCTTGCACGCCGACCTTCCTTTTAAATTCAATGGCAAAATCTCCGGTACCTGTGGCGCAGTCTAAAACCCAATCGCCTTTTGTAGCACCGCTTAAACGAACGGCCTTCTTGCGCCAAAGATGATGAATACCAAATGAAAGCACCGTATTCACCATATCGTACCTGCCGGCTATACTGCCGAACATTTGCTTTACTTGTTCGCTCATATAATTTTAATTCACCCGATATTCGAATGTATAATATTTTTTGTTTCCATTGTTATAAATCCTTTAACTCATCCCCTCGAAATACAATTCACTGTTTTTGTAAATATTATGCAGGATTATGAGCGCCGGCCAGCCTGCAAAAAATCTTGCCAAGCTTTACCAAATGCCGATCTCAAAGCCGGATAAATTGTTTCCCTTTGAATATCAAGATCGTTTTTTTCTTCATCAGAGGGGATATAAAATCTTCTGCCATCGGCAACGACTGATGCCAGATTAGCCAAATGCGATTGCCGCGATTCAAACACCTTATTGTCACCTGACCAACCGGTTACATGTACTCTTACCCGAAAATTCGGGCCGGGATGCGGGAAATTCATAGTTGCAACCCACTGTATTTGTATTTCTTCTACCCGCAGAATATAAGCAGCATCTAATTTTTCAGTTGTGTATTGCACACTTAAGAGTTCACCCCGGCTGTAGGCTTCTGTCATTAAAATCAGGCTTGTGCGTCCCAGAGAATCGGCTACAAAAGATACGAGTTCCTCTTCAATCTCAGGAAGAACGCGAACGGAAGTAATATTGAATTCAGTATCTTCAAATCCTTCTAAGTAGACACCGGAATCAGCAAATACCGGATGTGATTTCATCCAGCCGCTTGAACCACAACCGGTTAATACCACTAAGCTTAATAATAATAAAAATAGTCTCATTTTTTAAAACGCCGTCTTTGTTCCGCTGATTTGTGAACAGCTTGCAAAATATCAGATTCCATTTGGCTTACAGCCGGTAACGCAATGTTCTCTTTCATGCAGTGACGCACAATGACCATATTAAGAATCCTGTCGTTCAGGGGTATTTTGCTTCCGGATGATATCACTCTATCCGCAAGTTTTCTAAACCAGCCAAATTTGAATATCAAAAACATCAGCAAGCCGCATATTAGTTTCAGGTAAAGTCCTGTAATCCCCAAAAAAGATAATGGTATAACGGCCGCGGTAAGCAAAACAATATCATAGCTGAATGGCCGCAACAGCTTATCAAAAAAAAGAGTGTAAAAAGCCGGCCTAAAATGATTCCAGGCTAAACCGAAAAACAAGGCTAATAACACTGCGGATATCAACGGAAAGGTGATTAAGAGGATCATTGACAAGATTATGCCCACAATATCGGTACTTTTAATCCATCTTTCAGATTTTTGAATTAAATCACTTAATCTGTAGATTTTAAACAATTCGGGGGCGTACGACTTTAGTTGTTTCTCTGTTGTAAAAAACCAATTGCCGGATACAGTGAAAATGCCGGTTGGAGTTTCAATACATTCGGGTATGTCTTTATCCCTTTTTTCTCTTTTATTTAGCATGCCCAAAGGTACGCCGTTTCCTGCAGAAATGGAATGAAATCTTGAAGTAATAACTAATGTCAAGTCAAGTCTAATATGCCGCAGACCTTTCTTGTTTTAAGGGTCATTTTATTGTAAATAATTACCTAAGTGCAAAAACCTGACAGGTCTTTGGGGACAACAAACCCTTGACTGATCACCAAGCAGCTAATTCGAATTACGCTATCCCAATGGTTAGTATACCAATACCGGCCACACCTGTATTTTTTAGCGAAGCTGCCATAGAATAACACGTGGAACCGGTGGTAAAAACATCATCTACGAGAATAATAAATTTATCTTTTAGTTTTTCGGGATGATTCACCTTGAAAACTCCCTTCAGATTTTCCATCCGCTTAGAAAAGCTGAATTTTGTTTGCGTAAGTGTATTTCTGGTTCTAACTACAATTTCATTCTCAGCTAAATCAACACCGCTGATTTCTGACATTCCTGATGCAATCATCCTTGCCTGATTGTAGCCACGCTTTTTTTCTCTTGCGGGATGCAAAGGTACCGGCACAAGCAGTATTTCTTGGAGGTTATCAGGTGTATGAGTACCCAAATGACGCTCGGCAATTCTCTTTCCGGCAATTTTCCCCAGTTCAGTTCCAATTTGTGACATCCCCTTATATTTCAAACAACGAATCATCTCTTGTATGTGTCCTTCCTTATCGTACCGCCAAAGTGCATCCTGAAAGTTAATTCCATCCGGAAGCAGCATTTTGGTACAGGATACCCGGTTAGCAGGATTCGGATCCTCGAACCGATCATTCACACATTTGCTACACAATACCCTCTTTTTATCCTTAATAGCAGTCCCACAAGCCATGCACGTAGCAGGAAACAATACCGCTTCAAGCCCATCCGTAAAAGTATGAAATAGCTGTAGCATAATTAGCTGATACTTTTAGAGGAAAATCCTTACAAAATGGATTGATTTTTTTTAGATTTTTTGGGGATTAGAATAGAGGCTAAGACATCAGACAATGTCATTTCGAACGCAAGCTCAATGCAAACGGCACTAAACTTAAATGCGGCTTAAAATCTATCCATCCCAAAGCATGCGAGAGAAATCTTCCAAGGTTGAATAATTTATTAGTGTACCAAGGGTCCCGTTCGTAGGGACGTTGCATAAAACGTCCCTACCAAGATGTTGATATTATTGTGCTTGATTCGAATAGTTAAACTATTGATACCATCAGTTCGATCCTGTTCCTGAACCCGCTCGCCCTTCGGCTCCGCACAGGAATCGCTACTCCTTAACCTTGATCTCAATCTTAGCCTTAGCCTTATCAACCTTGGGAGATTTCTCGGGTATGCTTGCCTGAATATGGTCTGATACTTTAAATGGCTTTTTAAATCGTGGCGCCTATGTACCCTCAAAATGACAGGTTTAGAGCTTCGTCCTTTGAGCTTTCAGCTTAGAACTCTCTCAACCTCAACCTCAACCTTAGCCTCAACCTTAGCCTTAACACCTGCCTCTACCTGAATTTCCTAAGCGAGAGCATCACAAGCAGGGCACATACTATTCCGGTGATAACAAGTCCTGTCCAGTTCCATAGAATAATATGTTTAAAGACTAGGCCTGTAAGTAATACACCTCCAAGTGACCACCAAAGTGAGCGAACCCGGGCATCAGGGAGAAATGATGTAGGTTTAATCCCAAAAGCTTTGAAACAGTAGGCCATTAAAATAAGTGTGAATAAAAAATGACCGACAAGTGTGGCTAAAGCCGGGCCAATCAGGCCGAGAGTCATTACAAGAATGATACTTAACACAATGTTTACGGCAAGTTCAGTAAATCCGGCAAAAGCATTTACTCCACTTTTACCGGAAGCAAGACTCACACTTTGAGGGAAAAACAATTGAGAGAGAACAGTGAGCATGTAAATTCGAAGTATTGGAGCAGATGCGCTGTAAGTTTGACCAAAAAGTATGGTTAACACTTCTTCAGCATAAATAAATAAACTTGCGATTACAGGAATAATGATAAGCGACAATCGAGCAGTAACTTTCTTAATCTCTCTCAATATACCTTCGAAGTTTCCATCTCTTACTTCGTTTACGTATTCGTTAACCAATGCGGCACTAACCGAACTTGTCAATGCTATGATGAACGGGATTTTCTTAGCACCAATAACGTAAATGGCAAAAAGCGCATCACTCTCAAAAAAACTACCAATAACCCATTTATCGACTTCCGTTGCACTTATTCCTGCTATAGACAGCAAAATCAGGCCAAACCCATATTTCAGAGATACGGGTATCTCACGAAACACCCGACTGAGGGTAATACCATTACTCAGATTTTTAAAGGCTAAAGCTGTTAAAAAAAGTGAGCGCAGTGCGGGGCCAATTGCCATAATGATTACAACCTGTTCAATCGGAAGCCCAAGCGCAAAGGGAACGACAATGAGTGCAGCCTCGAACGTATTATAAGCTATGCTGTAAGATATAAGCCACTTTTTTCGATTAATGGTAACAAAAAGCGGCTCTGCTATACCCGCGTAAACAGAAAAAGCCATATATGGCGCGAACAAGGCAAAACCGGCTTGCAAATCCTGCACATTAAGTTGAGTTGCCCAAAAAGGAGAAAATAACCACGCTACTGCTCCTGTTAAGAGTCCGTAAAGTAAGCCGATAGCCATATTTGCTACGATAGCTTCATCTCGCGACTCCCCTTTACCCCTGTAAAACAACGTATTTGCAATACTGCTAATAAAGACCGGCCCAAGTATCGCATATATGAGCCATAATTTACGATACGCCCCATACACTTCCTCATCTAACAGACGCGTAAGTACAATAGTTACCAAAAGTGCCGAGCCAATACTCATGTAGCGCGATAGCGACATGGCCCCTACTTTTCTGTAAAAACCGGAAACTTGGTTAAGTTGCAGCAATTTCAAATACGTTAATTAGAAATTCTTCTTTTGGATTTCAAACGGAAGATATTACTTTACTGTTGAGCAATCTAAGATAAATGTTTCTTCGATACTGTAATTATTTAGTTCCTGTATGAAAGCAGGCAATATTGAATAATTGCTCACTTAAGTTCTTACAGACTCGAATTTAATCCGCAAAATAACTGAATAATATGAGCATAGATTGTGCAGGATTATTATTTTATGATGATCGTGCGTTTCATTCTCTATGACTGTCAGTAAATCTATTTGAGCTCGGAATTTATTAAGATTATCAATTGTGTTCACATATTATAAATTGTCAAACTTGTTACCATAAAAAGCATCTCATATGTCTCAATTACACCAGGACTTACAAGCCATTCGCGAGCATCTGAATTTAACCAGAGAGGATATATATGACCGTACCCGAATTTCAATAGAGAATATCGAAAGTATTGAATCCGGAGAGTTATTTCAGTCTGACCGTAATAAAACTTATGTTCGCAGCTTCGCCCGAAGTTACGCAAAAGCACTGGGAATAAGCGACAATGATATGATTCATGCCCTTGACCTTACCGACCTGGGCAGTTATCAGGCATATTTAGCAGGTATTTATTTGCCTGAAGTCGCTAAGAAAAAAGCGGCAGAAGTATTAAAGAATGAAGAAAAAGAAAAAGAAAAAGAAAAAAAAGAAACTGTAACAAAAGACTCAAAGTCAGAAGATAAAGCTCCCGAAAAGAAAAAAGCGGACGATGCACCTGCAGTGCCACCGGTTATACAGAAGAAGGAGAAGCAAAAAGAACTTGATGAAAATGTAATAAAACCTAAGAAAAATGAAGCTGCTGAGGAAGCAAAGGAAGAAAAATTAAGGCAGATTAGAGCAGGAACAAGCTCCAAATTGGCAACTGAGCGTA
>SLDG01000232.1 GCA_007125355.1 Balneolales bacterium
GAATCATTAATGTAAAGTGCCACATACCTTGTTTTGGATGCGGGCTGACCCAAATAATGGAACATTTCCCAGCCTAAACGCTCACGAATAGCCGATGGATCGGTGTACATTGCATTGAGATTCAGGTGATATCCCCCAAAGAGTATTTCTTGCGGCCGGGAAAACCGAATGTTGAATGATTTTTTGGGATGATATCGCGATGTATTCCCCCTGAACCTAAATCCACCTCTGAGTCCATGTATCCTTCCTCTTGGCTCAAAGCGTACAAATCCATCAATTCGCTGATCTGATCTTGGGTTCCTTGAATATAATCGTCGTAAATCAGCTTCGTCGGCATAAAGGAAAACATCTACTACCGGCTCGTCAGGTTCAGGTTGGCTAATATCATCGCCAAACCTTCCCGTGCCGGCGCATCCGGCTAAAACTAAAAGAAGCAGAAAAGAAAAAAGACGTTTATACATAGATTTTAAGCCAAGTTAGATGAATAATTCCCATAAAACAATTTGATAGTAGTGTCATGTCAATGCTAATATGGCGCATACCTGTCTGGTTTTAAAGATCACACTATTTAAACTACTTCTGAAATGTTAAAACCTGGCAGGTCTTTCTGGAAAGCACATCATTAAAACTCAAACATTATTCTCAAGGCAAAAACGCTTCCTTTTGAGCGCTTCCCGTTCATGCGTTCTGCATCAAGGTAAATATAATTCAGCATCAGGCGGGTTTCTCTGTTCAGATACCAATTCAGCCCAACAGTATAATGCTCCATTTTACCGCCATCGTAATCGTCATCAATAGAATCAACCAAAGAATAGCGAACCGCAAGTTCAATAGCTCCGGGGCCGAATCCGGGCCTGAAGTTTCTGTTGGGAAGCAAAGCCCCGAAATTCCCACGTTGCGGACGATAGTTACGCGATTCGCCCGTAAGGAAATAACTTGCCTGAACATAATAACCGCCTAAGGCAATATCGTTTCTGAAGAAATCGCGACGCACATCTAACTGTGTCCATTCAGCTTGTACCGAGAATGATCCCACACCAAACGCCGCCTCAGCGTGGTAACGGGTAATATCTACAACATCCTCAATATCATCCGCGCCAATAAAACGGCCATCGATGGCACGGGTACCCAATCTTGTTCGTAAACGCACATCCTGATACTGTCTATCGAAGGCACCGTCGATGCGTTCGGCATACGAATTTACACGGTAAGATGAATTTATGCCAAGGTGAGTATATGTAGAACCGCTCACATAAGGTGCAACGGTTGCGCGGCCTGCAAAAGCATAGCCACTGGTAACCGCTCGTTCTCTCGCTAATGACCCACCGCTCATCAAAGCACCCATAAAGTTGTATTGCGAGCCACGGTACTCAAGACGCATGCCTAACCCCCAACCGGGCTTATAAGCATCTAAAGATGGCCCCCGCTCAAGAAATGTAGCCCTGTTCCTTGAACTCATCCATTCAAGACCCATTGGCTCTTTAATATTACCAACCATAATGCGGAATGGATTCAATCGGATATATTCCAAAAAAGCACCTCGAATACGTACTTCCTCGTCCCGAAAATCTGCTTCCATCCTCCATAGATAATCTTCGTACATCACACCCTCTGCTCCAATTCTTGCCGAACGCAGTATGGTTCCGTAGTTAGCGAGATTTCCTCTGCCTGGCCGACTGTCATCAACCGTATTCTTATTATCATCTAAATACAGTGCGGCTCCATCCATATATACCCTTCCTCTCAAACGAAATAGCTCGCGCCCATCCTCAGACCTCACCCTGAATCGGCGCACTCTTGTATCTGTAGATGTATATCCAAAATCATCGTCATCATCCAACAAATCAAAACCGGGACGGGTTGTGCTTCTTTCGAGCAAATTATTATACTGATCTCTGGTAATAACGCCATTTTGCAGCAAGATATCGAGAAGTTCCTTTGAAATGGTTACACTCGAAGTATCTGATTCGGCAGTCTTTGTTTTGGCTTGTAATGTAGTTGAAGCGAATAGCAGGATTAAGCAAGATATAAAGATGGTACTAATTGATTTCATGCCACTTTTTTTTGGTCATTAATATTGATTTTTATTCACAATTAAGAGATAACTCACATCATTCATAAAACAGGCATATACATGTCTTAAGTTTTTGATTATTTATAATTTATATCCGAAATATTATACCTCATAATTAAAAAAGAGAAATTGGTTGTTTACCATTTTCATTTGCTGTAATTAAGAGAAAACCATGTCGGGACAGTTAAGTACCCTGCAGATGATGTTGTCTCTGTGCTTTACTGACAAAAAAATTATTGGTGAACAATCCGGGTTTATAATATGAATCCGATGTTACCAAATGATTAAGAATTGCTATTTCTGCGTGCCAATTAGCATTTAACCCATTACCACTCTATATTTTTACTAAACCACCCACTTACCAAACATAAATGAAGAATTTTAAAACATTTTTGGCTATATCCATATTCTTTGTTGCAGGAATGGTCTCCTTTTGTACGCAAATTGATAATGAACCATCTAATTTTATTCAATCATTTAAACATATTACCGAAAATGACCCTTCAAGGGCTGTTGTGATAGCTGATTCTCTGTCACGACTTAAAGAGATTCCTTTTGTTAGTGGAGAACGTGTGTTGTTTTTGTACCAGGGTGAAGCTGAGCACATTTCCTGGAAGGGTGATTTTAACAATTGGGGAAGAGGCTCCGGCACTGTAATCGGGGAAAAAATTAATGGTTCCAATTGGTGGTATGCTACAACTACATTTCCATTAGATGCCCGATTCGACTATAAAATTGTTATAGACCATACTGATTGGATTATCGACCCGGCAAACCAAAACACTCAATTAGGAGGGGCAGGTTACAATTCAGTTCTATTTTTGCCGGAATGGGAAAACCTGGAACCGGACTATACAAAAGGATCAGCGGGTATTACACTTAAACCACAAATTATTGAAAGCAATGTTTTAGGTAAAAGGGTATCGCTTACTCTACACCAAACATCTGAATTTTTGACTGAAAGCAATTTTGGCATATTGGTTGTAACAGACGGACACGAGTATATGCACAGTAATATGGGGAATTTAAGCGCTCAGGCAGATGCCCTTGATATTGGCGGTGAAATTATGCCGCTGCTTATAATCTACGTTGACCCTCGTAATCCTGATACCGGTGAAAACCTTAGAGCAGATAAATTTATTCGTAATCCCGACTATATCAGATTTATAGGAGATGAAATACCATCTATTTTCAATCAATATTTCAGCAAAACAAATAATGTTGCCATTATGGGTACTTCTTTCGGTGGTTTTTTTGCAACAGAACTTTCTTATAATTATCCGAATATTTATCCGAATGCCATCATCCAATCACCCGCATATTGGCCGAATACCGCTATTATAGACAAATGGAAGGACACTTCTATGGCGGCCGAAAGACGTATTGTTTTAACTTACGGCACGTATTACGATGGAGGTGAAATTGCAGAAAAATTCGGAGATATAATCAATGATCAACAATTTCAAAATATACGAATTGTTGTCAATGAAGGGCATTCATGGGGAGCTTGGCGAAATCAGTTAGCGGTATGTTTAACCCACATTTTTAGCTACAATCAGTAACTTGACTTAAAATCGAGTGTTTTTATAAATGCAAATTCTTCTTCCAGTTTTTCAATCAGCTCGGAAACAGATTCGGTCAGATTTTTGTCAATCACCAATTTACGTTCCTGTTGTTTTTCGGCAGCTTTTTTTGTTAGGCTCTCTAAAGATTCGGCATGCTGTGCCAACGTCTTGAAACTCAGGCTACGTGCAATGCCCTTCATACTATGTGCTGTGTGGCTGATGCTGCGCCAATCATGGTTATTCAGGAAATGTTTTAATTGACTTATTTTACTTTCTGTATCTGGCAGGCCCATATTAATTAATTCGTTGACAAAGTCCTCTTCCCCATCTACCCTGTCAATCATTTCCTCGTAATCGTAGTGGAGAAATTCTTCTCCTTTAGATATGTGCTTTTTTTTCAATTTTACAACAGTTTCCAACATGCTTGTTTCTCTTTTTGGCATCATTTATTACCACAACAAAATTAAAAATATTTTATGAATTAAACAATTACTTATTGCATTAAAAGTCATTTAAATGTCTAATACACTAAAAAAATAGCGAGAGACACATCATATTGATGAAGATAATTTAATTTTTATAATCAGGACCTCAACTTCCCGCAACAGAACCTGCTACTTAACTAATCCGGTTTATTCACTAAAAAATTTTAACAGGATTAACTATTTATATATATCTCATGTTAACAAGTACTTATGATTTATTTATCAAATTTTGGTGAATAATTCTGGCTAATCTGCGTCGATAATGAATAATTCGTTAATACTCTGTTAATAATGCGTTAACGTATAACTTATTTCTTTGAGTATCACTTGCTTATTACGAATTTTTATGTATGTATTATTTTTTACGGTCTAATGATTTGATTTCACACAGTTTGAGAAGAGATATCGATTCTACTAAATGGAACTGTCCTAATTTTATCAAACATTTCGCGCCTGCTGCGCTAAAGATTCAAAAGTATACTTCGATTACTTGTATTTTTTTTCGCTTTTTCAACTACTTCTATTTGATAACAATAAAATTTACAGGTGAACACTTTAAATTATGGAAAAAAAGAGAGAGCCCGAAATTATAGTAATTTCCGACGTGCACCTTGGAACTATAGGATGCCACGCTAAAGAATTAAACCTGTATCTGAAGTCAGTAAAGCCGAAAATACTGATATTGAACGGCGATATTTTAGATATGTGGCAGTTCAAAAAATATTACTTCCCTGAGTCGCACATGAAAATTCTAAAGAGGGTTCTCAGCCTACTAAGTAAAGGAACCACAGTATATTATCTTACCGGAAACCACGACGAAAGCCTGCGTCGCTTTTCTGATTTTTCTCTTGGCAATTTCCACCTGAAGGATAAATTGCTACTCAACTTAGACGGGAAAAAAGCCTGGTTTTTTCACGGTGATATTTTTGATATTACCATGAAATACTCTAAATGGGTGGCAAAATTGGGTAGTATAGGTTATAACCTGCTGATATTATTAAATCGATTCGTCAATTTTATATCAATCCGTATGGGAAGGGGTAAACTATCTATATCGAAACGCATTAAAGACAGCGTAAAAACTGCGGTTAAGTTCACAAGTGATTTTGAAATGACTTCAATCGACCTGGCAATTGACAATGGCTACGATTACGTTGTATGCGGACACATTCATCGGCCGAATATAACTGATTTCAGTAATGAAAAAGGCAATGTCACCTATCTGAATTCCGGCGACTGGATTGAAAACCTAACAGCTCTTGAATATGAAAACGGAGAATGGAATATGTTTAAATTCGAAGAAGCTGACCTGAAAGATACTCCTTCATTTGACAAAGACGAATTAATTATCGAGCAAAACGGAATCCCAAATGTAGATATGTATAACACTGTTTTAGAACACATTTTTGTTTCAAAAAAATGAAAATTTTATACGGAATTCAGGGTACTGGTAACGGACATATAAGCCGGGCAAAAGCAATTTTACCAAGCCTGCAAGAAGTTGGGGATGTTGACATTCTAATCAGTGGTACGAACTCAGATGTCAATCCGGGTTATTCTGTTAAATACAGATTCAAAGGCCTGAGTTATACTTTTGGAAAAAAAGGTGGCATCGATTATCTGAATACCGTTTTGAATCTTCATCCCGCAACATTTATCAAGGATGTAAGTCGCTTGCCTGTTGAAGAATATGATCTCATAATCAGCGATTTCGAGCCTGTAACGGCATGGGCATGCTGGCTAAAAAACAAGCCATGCACCGGACTCAGCCATCAGGCTTCTTTCCTTTCAGATAAAGCGCCAAGACCGGAAAAAATTAACGTTACAGGTGAATTTATTTTCAGAAACTATGCCCCGGTAACCAACCATGTCGGTTTCCATTTTCATAAATACGATTCATTTATTCAAACACCTGTAATCCGTCAGGAAATCAGACAATTGACCCCTTCTGAGGAATCTCACATAACCATTTATTTGCCTGCTTACAGCCATGAGCTGTTAATACAATTGGTAGAAAATACCAATCATGACATTCACATTTTCTCTAAAAAAACCAGGCAATACAGCAAACATGGCAAAATTCAAATCTTTCCGGTTAGTGATGAAGCCTATTTGGATAGTCTCGCCGGATGCAAAGCCTTAATTTGCGGTGCCGGTTTCGAAGCACCCTCTGAAGGGCTTTATCTCGGTAA
>SLDG01000026.1 GCA_007125355.1 Balneolales bacterium
ATATTTCTGCTTGTAGGCGGACAAGAAAAAGCCAGTATTCACATTAAATTACTCAGTCGCATTTCCAGAATTATGAATAATGATGTGTACAGAAGTCAGCTTTTACAGGCGGAAAGCGCGGAAGATGTCATCGAAGTATTTGTGGAAGAAGAGGGTGGATAATTCCCCAATGACTCATTTTATGATTCGATTCTTTGTCCAGTTTGCTCTCTCTATTTTGTCCGTTGGGATGGTATATGCACAGGTTGCCCAACCTGCACTCGCGCCAATTGATGATACCGCAGTCGATGATGTAAAGTGGCAAATTACTGAAGCCATCAATCAAAGTGTAACCTCAAACGCGGTATGGGCTTTTTCGCTGCGGGATCAAAATGGATCTGAAGTCATTTCTTTGGATAGCAAAAAACTGATGAGAATGGCATCGAACAGTAAATTATATGTCTCAGCTGCTATTCTTGATATTCTTGGGCCGGGATTCCAGTTCGAAACTGTACTTTACGGAGATGGCGAACTCAGAGATAGCATTTGGGTGGGGGATATACACTTTGCCGGATCAGGTGACCCATCAATTGATGGCGAGCACTATAACGACAATCCATTATTCGTCTTCGACAGATTTGTAACTCAGCTTGCAGGGGCCGGCATCAGAGAAATCAGAGGGGATATTTACGGGAATGAATCGCTTTTCGATGATATCCGTTATCCGCGCGGATGGGAGTGGGATGATTTGAGCTACTATTACGCCCCCGAAATTAGTGCGCTTTCCTTCAACAGAAACTGTGTTGACCTAACGGTGAGAGCACAGGGGCGTCCAGGTGAAAGGCCGGAAATAAGCTGGTTTCCTTATGATACGGATTACGTGAACTTTGTAAACGAGCAATACATCACCCCTGCGAATGTACGTTTTAATGAATCTTATGCAAGAATTCTTGGTACGAACACGATTTTACTTAGGAGCACATTGCCGGTAGGGATGATTGAAACAGAGTCTCTTTCAATTGCGGAACCGGCTAACTTTTTTGTTCACACCTTTGCAAAACATCTCTCAGAAAGAGGCAAAACCTGGCAGGGTGAAATATCCGTTGATGCCAAAAGCCGGAATTGGGATGAATATCAACCGCTTGCATCTCATATATCAGAGCCGCTATATGTTCTACTGCGCAGGCTAAACGCGGAAAGCGACAATTTCTACACAGAAATGCTTGTAAAAGCACTTGCCGCTTATTCTCTTGATATTACCGGCACAACAGAATCGGGATTGAAACTCATTGAGGAATGGCTGGTGAATAAAGGCATTGCTGAAGAAATGATCAATTTCAGGGACGCATCGGGGATGGCATCGGCGAATCTTTCAACGCCGTACGCGATTACTCAGTTTCTTCATTTGATGAATCAACACCATTACAGCGTGTACTATGCCAGCGGTTTCGCTCAGCCCGGCCAGGCCGGTACTCTTAGCAATAGAATGCTTCAATCGGTATTCAAAGAAAAACTGAAAGCCAAAACAGGGTTCATTAGTGGGGTAAGAACGCTCAGCGGATACATCGAAACAGAAGCTGGTAATAGCTATTCATTCAGCATTCTTACCAATAATTTCACCAGTAGAGTCAGAACAGTTGATATTGTTCAGGAACGGATATTGGAGCTGATTTATAATCGTCTGTAAATTTCGCATTATCAATCAAGTAGAAAAGGTGCATCAATACATTACCAATCAGATTAATACTAACACCCCCTTCGGGGTTTTGTGGATTTTTGGTTTGCATTGGTCTATAATCATGTCATCCCTTCGGTATTTAAAACGTCTTGAACACTAAATTGACAAACGGTACCAACTTCGGGGTTTAGTAACTATGCCAACTCAGTGAAATCCGGATTAAACCGGTAGCGATTTTAGCTTACCCTCAAGCCAGGCGCGGCCGATAACAACGGCATGTAACTTTGCTTCTTCGAGCTGCTTTAGATCTTCATCAGAAGAAACACCGCCGCTGGCGATAAATTTTAAATTGGGAAATTCCTCCTGTAACTGCTTGTATAAAGCAACATTTGGGCCTGTCATCATGCCGTCTTTTGAGATATCGGTGCAAAGCACTTCTTCCAGTCCGGCGTCAATCATCGGTTGAAGGACCTGCTTAGGCTCCGTATCAGAAACATCCAACCAACCACCAGTGGCAATGTTGCCGTTTTTGAGGTCCATCCCGAAAATACATTTCGTGCCGTGTGTTTGAACGGTATCCAGCCAAAGTTCAGGTTGCTTCAGCGCGAGAGAACTTGAAATAATTCTGCTGATCCCAGCATTTAAAAGCGTTTGAATATCTTCCTTATTTCGAATTCCACCGCCGGTTTGTACTTCAAGTCCTGTTTTTCTTGTTATTTCGGTGATTAAATCCAGATTGGCAAGAAATCCGTCCCTTGCCCCATTCAAATCAACGACGTGCAATCGGGTGTATCCTTTATCTTTTAAGCCTTCCGCGAATGCAAGGGGATTTTCGTGATATACAGTCACTTTATCATACTGACCTTGTTTCAAGCGTACAATTTTGCCATCCAGGAGGTCAATGGCGGGAATTTTTATCATTATTCAGAAATTGATTTGGTGTAAGATGAATTGTAATTATGCACTTCTGACCATATCCAAAAAATTCGACAACAATTTTTCTCCGGTTTTCCCGGATTTTTCGGGATGAAACTGTACCCCCATAAAATTGTCCTTAGCGACGATGGAAGCAAATTCAACGCCCGCATACGTGCAGTTTCCGATACAGTGGGTTGTCACTGGAGCATAATAGCTGTGAACGTAGTAAAAGTAATCTTTGGCGAAAATTTCCTGTAACAGGGGATGCGAATTCATATCAGAACAAATATTCCAGCCCATATGAGGGACTTTATCCTGCCGGGCATCGAATTTCTCTAATCTGCCTTCCACAATATCCAGACATTCGGTTTCGCCCTCTTTCGAAGAGGTGAACAGCAATTGCATCCCCAAACAAATACCAAGAACAGGTTTGGTGGTATTTTGAAGCCAGGTATCAAGTTGATTTTCTTTCAGCGATTCCATGGCCGGTTTCGCATGTCCCACACCGGGAAAGATAATTCCACTTGCAGCATCCAGAATACTTGCATCAGAAGTAATAATGAACTCCGAGCCAAGCCGATTAAGCGCATTTGCGACGGATGCCAGATTCCCTGCCTTATAATTTATAATACCGATCATTTTCTATTTTGTAGTGAATAATTTGGAATATTCCATGTAAAAAGACCTGTAAGGTTTTTAAGTTCAGCAACTTAGTTTAAAGAAAATATACTCAAAACCTGACAGGTCTGAGTATTAGCAAATATTTATTGTAAGTACCACTGTTATAATACACCTTTACTACTTGGAATTTGATTGCCGCCGGTTCTTTTCACAGCTTCCCTCAACACTTTCGCGAATCCCTTAAAACAGGCTTCAATTTTGTGGTGATCGTTATCCCCCTTAAACTCTATATGCAGTGTGGCTTTCAGGTTCATGGCGATAGAATAAAAGAAATGTTTAATCATTTCGGTTGGCACATCCCCAACATTATCCCGCTTAAATTCGCCTTCGAAAACAAGATATGGCCGGCCTGAAAGGTCAAGGGCGACCATAGCACGGCTTTCATCCATGGGTAACACACTGGCATAGCGCTCAATACCTCGTTTGTCTCCAATGGCTTTGCTGAGCGCATCCCCGAGAGCAAGTGCGCAATCTTCAACGGTGTGATGCTCATCTATGTGTAAATCTCCCTTACAAATGAGTGTCAGGTCGATAAATCCATGCCGCGCAATTTGTTCCAGCATGTGGTCAAAGAATCCCAATCCGGTATTGATATTATGGGTGCCGGTACCATCCAAATTTACGCTCACCCGAATATCTGTTTCATTGGTTTTACGATGCGTATCGGCAACACGGGGCGGGAAAAGTATCAGCCTTGACATATCTTTCCATGAATCGCAGAAAAACTCTTGTCCGCCTGTTTTTCGAATGGTCAATTTTTCGGATGAAACCTCAGTGCCGATTATCACATCTGGATTATATTCTCCGGTGTAATTTGTAGTGATACCCTCATTACCGAGCACATTGGCGGCAGATTCAGGCAAAGATTCAGAAAACAAAAGATCGAACCCTGCATCCTGAATTTCTGACAGTGCTCTGATAACACCTACTCGTAAGATTTCATTGCTTCCGGGCTTAAAAAGAGTGTGATTCTTTATTAGGATATTCATTTGATTTTATTGGGATATGTATTTGCCTTTTGGAGAAAATACATTCAATTAAAGGCTTTTTAAAGTAGAGATTAGTTGGCTGTTTTCTTCTTCGGTTCCAACCGTGATGCGAAGACATCCCTCACAGTGTAATTGATTGCTTCGGTTTCGCACAATAATTCCTTTTTCAGCAAGCTTTTGATATGTGCCGTCAGCATCCTTGAATTGTACCAGTAAAAAATTGGCATCCGAAGGGTGAATTTTTAAAACTGACGGTAATTCCGCTAACTCTGACTCAAGCTTTTTTCTTGATTCAAGAATGCTGGAAATACGTTCAGCAACCTTGTCAACGCTTTTGAAAGCATTAAGTGCAATTTGCTGCGTAAGCGCGTTAATGTTGTATGGCGGTTTGATTTTCATGAGGTATTGAATAATTTCCTCAGAACCAAATGCCATGCCGAGACGAATTCCCGCCAAGCCGAACGCCTTTGACAACGTTTGCAGGATGACGAGATTGGGATAAGAATCTAAAAGCGGTGTAAGTGAAGCTTTGCTGCTGAAATCAATGTACGCCTCATCAACCACAACGAGACAGTTGACATTATTGAGGATTTCATTGAGCTCTTCGGAATCAAAAGAGTTCGAGGTCGGATTATTGGGCGAGCACAGAAAAATGATTTTTACATCCTTCGATTTTTCTAAGATGTCACTTTTGTCCAAACTGAAGTCAGGTTTCAGCGTTGATTTCACTATCGTTACGTTGTGAATGTCGGCGCTGACTTTGTACATGCCGTATGTTGGCGGCGTAATCATCAGCGCGTCTTTGCCCGGTTCACAAACCAGCCGAATTAAAAGATCAATGGCTTCATCGCTTCCGTTTCCAAGGAAAATATGCTCAGGTTTAACATTTCTGTATGATGAAATGGCATCCCGTAAAGCAGTAAAATGCGGATCGGGATATCTGTTTAGTCCTGTTGTTTCATTCTCGCCAAAAGGTTCATAGGGATTTTCATTGGCATCTAACAACATCCCTTCCTTAAAATCATCTCTGGCTGAGCGATACGGCTTTAAATCCCGCAAATTCGGCCTGACCAGCGATAATAAATTAAACGAATCTGCCATTTACACGCTGCCTTTCTCTGTGATTTTTGCCAACCGCTTGCTAACGGCCAAACGGTGCGCATCCAGGTTTTCAGTGGCAGCCATAGTTTCTATAGTCTTGCCGAGCGCCTGTAATCCATCCTGACTAATTTCCTGAAACGTAACGAATTTGAGGAAAGAATCCAGAGATACGCCGCTATACATACGAGCATATCCGCTGGTGGGGAGGGTGTGATTTGTTCCGGAGGCGTAATCGCCGGCGCTTTCGGGTGTCCAATGACCGGTAAAGACAGAGCCTGCATTTGTGATTTTTTCGTTGAAATCAGCAGCATTATCGAATGAAAGAATCAGGTGTTCCGGCGCCCATTTATTGCTGAATGCTATAGCTTCTTCAAGAGATTCTGTAAGTAAGATAAAGCTGTTTTCGAGTGCTTTTTTTGCGAATTCTTTTCTCGGTAAGTCCTCAAGTTGCTTTTCGATTTCTTTTTCAGTTTCATCAGCGAGTTTTTGGGATGTGGACACCAAAACGACCTGTGAATCTGCTCCGTGTTCGGCCTGTGAAAGCAAGTCAGCGACTACAAACTCAGGGTCAGCGGTTTCATCTGCAATAACCAGCACTTCTGAAGGTCCGGCAGGCATATCAATTGAGACAAGCGCATCCGACAGCTGAAGAAGCATTTTTGCGCAGGTCACATATTGATTTCCAGGCCCGAGAATTTTATCGACTTTTGGGATGCTCTCTGTGCCATAAGCTAAGGCGGCCACTCCGTGCGCGCCACCGGCACAAAGTATTTTTGAGATACCGCAAAGGGCGGCGCAGTAAATAATTTCGGGGGCAACCTCGCTTTTTTTATTTGGTGGAGTTGCAATAACAACTTGCCTGCAACCCGCAATTTGAGCCGGCACACCG
>SLDG01000002.1 GCA_007125355.1 Balneolales bacterium
CTCAAGATTGAATAATTGATACCGGTTAGTTGGTGTATAAACTATTGATTATAAATAATATGGTTTGTTCCCTGTCCCGTCACGGTGAGCTCATAATATCTGCGCATACGCTAGATACAATTGATGGATGTGACAGAGATGCTCTAGCGGCGGTTGAGCGGAGCCGAAACCAAAGCGATTATTGAGCTATTTTCTACGGACAAACCAACTCTGTCATTAGTAGCGGAATGCCGGGTTCAGAATTTGCAAAGGTTTTCCATAGAATCCGGCTTGTAGTCGAACCACTCGTAAGTTCAGCTTCGGCATTTGGTATCATTGACTATCGTTTTCCGAGGTTAGCACAACATGCCAACCCATACCTAATTTAACCTTATCTTTACAGCCTAAAATCAAACAAATCACAACACCAATAAAATAATTTCAAAATATGGAAGGCAAACATATACTTGTAACAGGAGCATCGAGAGGGTTGGGGCGTAGTATCGCGAGAAAAATGCATGAAGCCAGTGCGCGAATTTCTATAACTGCAAGAAACCTTGGCGAGCTGGAAAGCCTGAAAAATGAACTGGGAGACAGGGTGGAAATTTATGGTGCCGACCTGAATGACAAAACCCAGCGGAAGAACATGCTGAGATATTTCAGAGAAAAATCAGGGCCGGTTTTCGGACTCGTTAATAATGCCGGTGCCGGTTGGTACAGGCCGTTTGATGCATTCTCAGAAGAAGAAGATGAGTTCATGGTTAATCTGAATCTCACATCTCTTATTGCGCTTACACGCGAAGTACTGCCTGACATGAAAGCCGCCCAGAACGGCTCAATCTTAAATGTGGCGTCTGATCTTGCTCGCAGGCCAATGCCTAATATGGCCGTTTATACCGCCACTAAACATGCTCTTGCGGGATTTTCTCAATCGTTGGCAAGAGAGCTTAAATCTTTCAATATAAAAGTCCAAATGATACTTCCGGGTATGATTGACACCGATTTTGGGGATGGTTCTGCCGGAAATAACGCTCCCCCGAATGTTCTCGACCCGAATGATGTTGCTGACGTTGTGGTTTTTATGATGAATCGCCCTTCATACCTTTTGATGGACGAAGTTCATATTCATCCAATTAATCAGGACTTTTAAAGAAATCATAGAGAATGAAATTATCTGTTTCCGATCTGAGGCGGGAATATAAATTAATGGCGCTCGATGAAAGTGATGTACTCGAAAACCCCGTTGAGCAATTCAAAATCTGGTTTAAGCAGGCGCAGGAATCTGATATAATCGAACCCAATGCCATGTATTTGGCTACTGCTGTGGGTGGCAGGCCATCTCTGCGTACAGTACTGCTTAAAGGAATAGACGAAAAAGGGTTTCGTTTTTACACCAATTATGAAAGCAGAAAAGGTCGCGAATTACAAGAAAATCCCTATGCAGCATTATGCTTCCATTGGGGCGAATTAGAGAGGCAGGTTAGAATAGAAGGCAGGGTTGAAAAGCTTCCCCAAAAAATAACCAAAGAGTATTTCGACAGCAGGCCGTTTAAAAGTAGGGTTGGGGCGTTAGCTTCGCGTCAGAGCAGCGTTGTATCGTCAAGAAAAGAGCTTGAAGATACGTATAGCGCACTGCTAAAAAAATACGAGGATAAAGAAGTGCCGCTGCCCGAATTTTGGGGTGGGTATGTGTTAATCCCCGATGTTATTGAGTTCTGGCAGGGCAGAGCCGGACGCATGCACGATCGAATTGAGTACAGTCTTGAAAAAGGAAGATGGGAGAAAAAACGGTTATCACCGTGATTAGAGATTAATGGGGAAGAATAAATTACTCAGATACAAAGAAGTGGCCTCCTTCAAAAATGTGGTTGATATGAGCCACTTCAGGCCAAACATCATGTACGATTATAAAGGTGAGTGGGCTCCATTTTATTTTGGAAATCAGAATCCAATAGTACTTGAGCTTGCCTGTGGCAAAGGAGATTATGCTCTTGCTCTTGCCAGAAAAAATCCCCACATAAACTACATTGGTATGGATATTAAAGGGGAGCGTTTATGGAAGGCAGCCAAAATTGCACAAGCAGATGGGCTAAAAAACTTAATGTTCATCCGTGGCTACATCGATCATATTGAAAATATTTTTGCCAGAAATGAGGTGGATTCCATCTGGATTACATTTCCAGATCCCTATCTAAAAAGCAGAAAAACGAAAAAACGATTGACATCCCACTTTTTCCTCCACAAATACAAAAAAGTGCTGAAAGATGACGGAATCATAAACCTAAAGACAGACTCCCACACTTTATATGAATTCTCAATCGAATCAGTAGAGGACTTTGGCGGACGAATAAAAGAAAATATTCCCGATGTCTATGGCCTGCCAAATCCCCCCGAAGACTTGATGATTCAAACCTACTACGAAAGAAAGCACTTAGCCGATGGAAAGAAAATCAAATTTTTGAGCTTTACGCTGGGTAAAAGGTGATTTTTATTGAACCCTGCCTGCAGCAGGCAGGCATAAAGGCTCGAAGACACGAAGGAATTATTCACAACAGCAATTGTAGGAACGTTGCATACTACGTACCTATAAATGTAATATTATCTTACGGAGTTGCGCGATAAAAATAGGTTTATAATCGAATAAACAAATAAACACACAAAAGCCATCTGCGCGAATCCCCGAAATCCGCGTGAAACAAAAAATCCCCGAACTTAAAAAAATCCGGGGATGATAAATGATGATTAATCCATATACGGATAGCGCCAGTCTGTTGGCGGCACGAATGTTTCTTTAATTGACCTCGCAGACAACCAACGTAACAGATTCTGCATACTTCCCGCTTTATCGTTGGTTCCTGAGCCACGAGCACCACCAAACGGTTGCTGATTCACCACTGCACCGGTCGGCTTATCGTTGATGTAGAAGTTACCGGCAGCATTTTTTAGATAGTCGGCCATGTGCTTAAGCGCATAACGATCCTTGGCGAAAATAGCACCTGTAAGTGCATAGGGTGATGTCTCATCACACAATTTCAACGCGGCTTCGTAATCTTCATCCTTGTAGACGTAGATTGTAAGAACAGGACCAAAAATTTCCTCTTCCATCGTTTTGAACTTCGGATTTGTGGTATGAATTAACGTAGGCTCAATGAAGTATCCCTTGCTGTCATCGCAGTTTCCACCTTGAATAACTTCCGCATCAGAAGCATTTTTTGCAAAATCAATGTATTCCTTTATGCTGTTAAAGGCCTTTTGGTCGATTACAGCACCCATAAAGTTAGAGAAATCGGCCACATCCCCCATCTTTATTTGCGAGGTTTCAGCAACCAATTTTTCGCGGATTTCATCCCATAAAGAAGCAGGAACATACATACGTGAAGCAGCAGAACATTTTTGTCCCTGATATTCAAAAGCTCCTCGAAGAGCGCCTGTTACAACCTCATCGACATCGGCACTGTTGTGCACGAAAATGAAGTCTTTACCACCGGTTTCTCCCACAATTCTTGGGTAAGAATGGTACTTATCTATATTGTTTCCGATTTTTTTCCACATGTGGCGGAATGTTCCCGTAGAGCCTGTGAACTGAAGTCCAGCAAAATGCGGGCTGTCAAAAACAGGATCGCCAACATCCGGACCGCTTCCGGGAAGGAAATTGATAACGCCGGCAGGTAGACCCGAGCGCTCAAGAATCTTCATGATGTAGTAATTCGACAGAATGGAGGTCGAAGATGGTTTCCATAAAACAACATTTCCGCACATTGCCATAGATGACGGCAGGTTGCCTGCAATAGCAGTAAAATTAAACGGGGTTACGGCAAACAAAAAGCCTTCAAGCGGCCTGTACTCAACCCGGTTCCATGTTCCCTCAGGCGAGTAAGGCTGATCGCTCATAATTTGTGTGAGGTAAAAAGCATTGAACCTAAAGAAATCTGCGAGTTCGCCCGCGGCTTCAATCTCAGCCTGATACGGGGTTTTAGATTGTCCGAGCATGGTAGAGGCATTCATGATATTTCGCCATGGGCCGGTAATCATATCGGCTGCTTTTAGGAAAATTGTGGCGCGTTCCTGCCAGGGCATTTCTGACCATTGTTTTCGTGCTTCAAGGGCGGCTTCAATAGCCATCTCTACTTCTTTTTTACCAGCTTTGTGGTACACACCGAGTTTATGGCCATGGTTGTGTGGCATCACCACAGGCTGTGTGTTGCCGGTGCGGACTTCTTTACCGCCAATAATTAATGGGATTTCGATTTCCTGAGCACTCATTTCTTTGAGCGTGTTTTGTAGGGCTACGCGTTCGGGTGTTCCCGGGGCATATGATAAATAGGGCTCATTGTATGGAACCGGAACTTCAAAATAAGCTTGTGACATAACTGTATACTGTTTGAGTGTTCGTAATAAAAAAAATCGGTTGTAAGATGAGGGTTTTTAAGTGGGATAAAAAAGAATCAATCCCGAAAATTAACTAAGCCTTCAATCAAAAACCGCTGATTTTGAATCAAATAATTAAAAATGATGAATTTAAGAGGATGCAGAGTCCTTCTTTAATTTGCACTGTAAAATACAATGATAAGGGATGAATTCAGAATTGAAAATTGAGTCTGCTTTGAAAGGTTTTATTTAAAACACGAAGTCACAAAGACACTAAGATTCACAAAGAAGTTGAGTTTTGCTGCATTAAGAATAGTTAAGACGTATTCGTCAATAAAAATTTATATACGCTTAATGCATAGAGCCTTTGGCAATCGACATAAATGTAACAATATGCCACAAAAAAAGGGATGAGCGAAAAATCACTCATCCCTAAAATTAGCTTGTAAATGAATGGCTAATCAGTCTTCTAAAATTACTTCCAGAAAGATATTGATGTTAACATCGCTTCCAATTACTGCCGTGGATGCAAAATTACCAACTCCTACGCCAAAATCGAGACGATTCAGGTTAAGTGAACCCTGAAGTCCGGCAATTGTATTTCCCGGATTCATAACATCTTCAGTAACTCCGAGCAACTCAAACGGAAGTTCAATTTCTTTGGTGACATCCTTAATTGTGATCAATCCATGCGCTGTGAATTGATTATCTCCGTGGCCACGAATATCAGAGCTGCGAAAATGCATTTCCGGGTAAGTTTCTACTTCGAAAAAATCTGCTGTACGTAAATGATCATCTCTGCGCTCTACATCTGTATCAACGCTTGCGACTTGCACAACGATGTCAATTTCACCGGTTTCCGGATTTTCGGGATCGAAATTTATAGTGCCGGTAAAATCGTGAAATGTGCCCGGAATGGGGGTAAAATAGTGGTTGATAGTGAAAGCAATGTTACTGTGGTAGTTGTCAATCTTCCACGATCGTGCCTGAGCGGATACAGTTTGAGCGGAAAAAAATCCGAACAAAAGCAATATAGATAAAATGGTTTTCATTGGTTTTGATATTAGGTTATAGGTTAATTGTTGACTATTAAACTAATTTTATTGGCTGACCGTTCAGATAGAAATCAAATTATTGCAATTTAATGAATTGGGGGCGATTATTATGCAAAAAAAAGCCACCCAACTTTGAGCAGGGTGGCTTTTGAAATTTGAGATGTGATCTTAAATACTTAAAGCAACGATTTCATAGTCTCGCCAATTACAGCAGGACTTTCACACACTGTAATTCCGGCTGCTGATAGCGCCTTCATTTTATCCTGAGCAGTTCCTTTACCACCGGATACGATCGCGCCGGCATGTCCCATTCTTCTGCCCGGAGGCGCCGTGCGTCCGGCAATAAACGCCACTACAGGTTTTTTGACGTTATCTTTAATGTAAGCAGCGGCTTCTTCCTCGTCAGTTCCGCCAATTTCACCAATAAGAACAATCGCTTCGGTTTCAGGATCATCATTAAACAATTTTACGGCATCGGTGTGTTTGGTGCCAATAACCGGGTCACCGCCAATTCCGATGGCCGTTGTTTGTCCGAGTCCGGCTTTGGTGAGTTGATCCACTGCTTCGTACGTAAGTGTACCTGAACGGGAAATCAATCCAATCGGACCGCGACTGAAAATATTGCCCGGCATAATACCAACTTTTGCTTCACCCGGTGTAATAACGCCCGGACAATTTGGTCCAACCAAATGAACACCACGACTGTCGACAATAGATTTAGCGCGAATCATATCTTTTACGGGGATTCCCTCGGTGATACAAATAATAACTTTTATGCCTGCAAGTGCAGATTCAATAATGGCATCTGC
>SLDG01000067.1 GCA_007125355.1 Balneolales bacterium
GGAATTGAGCCGGATTTCGCGTTGGTTAAATTCAAAAAGCTGGCCGGCGGCGGTTACTTCAAAATCATTAATCAGAGTGTGCCGAAAGCTCTTGAGCAACTCGGTTATTCCGATAAAGAAATCGACGCCATCGTTAAATACGCCAAAGGCCACGGCACATTTAAGGGATGTCCGACCATTAACCATGACCGCCTGAAGGCCGTTGGATTTACCGACGAAAAAATTCAGGCTATAGAAGCAGCTCTGCCCGGCGCTTTTGAAGTTAAATTCGCGTTCAACCAATGGACGATCGGTGAAGACTTCTGCAAAGACACGCTTGGCATTACCGAAGAGCAGTTAAATGACTGGACTTTCGATATGCTTTCGCATCTTGGTTTCACCAAAAAAGAAATTGAGCAGGCTAACGATTATGTTTGTGGAACAATGACCGTAGAAGGTGCTCCGGGGCTTAAAGACGAGCATCTTCCGGTATTTGATTGCGCAAATAAATGCGGTAGAATTGGTACCCGATATATTTCCGCGGAAGGGCATATCAAAATAATGGCCGCCGCTCAGCCGTTCATCTCCGGTGCGATTTCTAAAACCATCAACCTGCCGAACGAGGCAAATATTGATGACTTCAAGAAAGCGTATATGCAGTCATGGGAGTTGATGTTGAAAGCAAATGCGCTTTACCGTGATGGTTCAAAACTGAGTCAGCCTCTGAACTCTATGGCAGATGTTATAGATGAAGTTTTGGAGGATGAGGAAGAAGAGCTCGTACTCGATCAGGCCACGCAGAACGCGCAGGAAGCGGTTGTAAAAACAGCTGAGCGTATCATCCATAAATATGTATCAGGACGCAAAAAACTGCCGAATCGCAGAGGTGGTTACACCCAAAAATGTAAGATTGGCGGCCAAAGCGTGTACTTGAGAACCGGTGAATATGAAAACGGGCAGATTGGTGAAATTTTCATTGATATGCACCGTGAGGGCGCCGCGTTCAGAAGCTTGATGAACTGTTTTGCTATTTCCATTTCACTTGGCTTGCAGCATGGTGTGCCACTTGAGGAATTCGTGGATGCGTTCGTATTCACCAAGTTCGAGCCAAGCGGTACTGTAATTGGTAATCCACACATCAAAATGACGACCTCTGTTATTGATTACATTTTCAGAGAGCTCGCGGTTACTTATCTCGAAAGAGACGACCTGGCACACGTAGGCCCGGAAGAAATCCTGAATCGTACACTTAGGCCAACAGACAATCTGGATATCGAAAGGCCGGACAATCTGGTTTCTGATCCAGACAAAGACGAGCCTGAAGCAGTAGTGGAGAAAACAAACGTGAGTACTCCGAAAAAATCTAACTTTATGGCCAAATACCAGCAGGCCAAAAGAATGGGATACACCGGCGACATTTGCGGGGATTGCGGAAGCATGACCATGGTAAGAAATGGTACATGCCTTAAATGCGAAACCTGCGGTGCCACCAGCGGATGTTCTTAAGAACTTGACCGAAGAACCGTAACAGACACTTAGCATTAGCTTGGATTAATGAAAAACCCGGTCGGGAGGCCGGGTTTTACGTTTTGTGGGGATTGCGATAATAAAATTAAGTTTCGGCGATTTAATTGAATAAGCTCTGGGAATATTTAATTGAATCACGAAGTCACAAAGGCACGAAGTTACTCGAAGATGAGTTAGTTTAATTTGAATTATAAGAACCATTAAATTCAATGGCTTCAAAATTAAACTACAAATTTAACCGGGTTATCTACTGATGAAATTAACTGACTGGCACTACCGCTTTGCGCTTGTTTTTATACTTGTTTCCGCGGGAATCGCGCATTTCATAGTACCAAATGAATTTACGGGTGCCGTTCCCGAACCATTCAGGCCGGCGTTGTTTTGGGTTTACTTTACGGGGTTCATAGAACTCATAGCTGCAGCGGGCCTTCTTTACGCCAAAACAAGGCGGTTAACGGCATGGTTGCTTATGTTCTATTTTCTGGCATTACTCCCGGCGCATTTCGAAATGCTCATAAGAGAGCATGAAATATTCGGTTTCAGTGACCGGAATTTTTTCATTTTCAGGATATTCCTTCAAGTGATACCTGTTTGGATAGCCTGGAAATCCCGCCTGACAGAAACAACTTCCGTATTTCCATTTATTGACAGATTTGAAGAACTGTTGCTGAAAAGATGGAAACAACCTGTGGCATGGCATTCAAAATGGTTGTTTTTTGCTTTTTTATATAATGTGGGATTTGGATTTTGGGTTGTGATATTTCCCGCTCAAGCATTTGAGTTGTTTAACATGCCTGTTCCGGAATATTTATATCTGTGGCAAACAGTAGGCATGATAGTCGGTGTTTATGGAATTGGTTACGCCATTGCGGCACTCAATGAAATCAGACATTTCCCGATTGTTTTAGTGGGATTATTGGGGAAGATATTTGGCCCCATAGGATTCGTTTTTACCTGGCTAAACGGAGATATTCCACTGGCATTTGGGATTTTGATAATTTTCAACGACTTAATTTGGTATCCTGCTTTTATCGGGATTTTTCTGAGGTTCCGTAAAGAATCCGGGTTAAGACAACTAAGCTGGAATAGCGAAAATTAGGTATATTACCCCTTTCTAAATATATATCGTGCAAGGATAAATCCATGAAAACATACTCTATACTCATTCTGGCTGGCTTCCTATTAATCTCATGTGCCGAAAATGAGCGTCCCGCTGTTCCCGATCCTGCTCATACCTCTGAAAACAGCCTGGATTGGTGGGGTGTTTATACGGGTGTGTTGCCGTGCGTTGATTGTGACGGGATTAAAACGAGGCTCGTTATTAATCGGGACAGCATTTTTCAAAAAAAGTCTGAGTTTTTAGGCACAGAATCAGAATTAATAACTGCTGATGAGGGTACTTTTGAGTGGACAGAAGATGGTTCAACTGTTATTCTCAGTGGTTCTGAGGAGAAATCTGTATTTCAGGTTGTTGAAAATCGTCTGATACTTCTCGATGAAGAAAGAAATCCCATAAAAACAGAAGAAGGAACCACAGCTGAGCTTCATAAACTATTTCCCGATGATCGTGTGGAAAATACACGCTGGATTCCCACTGAGATAGACGGGCAGGCTGTAGATGAATCCATGGAGTTTCATCGTCCCGCTTCCGTTTTATTCTTATTCAATACATCTCAAATTCATGGAAGCGGTGGCTGCAATACCTTTTTCGGGGGATATAAGCGAGACGGCTACGCGCTCGAGACTAAGAATATCGCATCTACCATGATGGCGTGCACACCTGAATTGATGGACTTTGAACAAGCATTGTTTGGAGCGTTGAATAATGTTAGCAGCTGGTCTGCAACGGAAAATCAACTCTCACTTTTAGATGCCGATGAAAATGTATTGGCAAGATTCGAGCGCGCAGAGGAAGAGGAGTAACCAACATACCCTTCACCTCTCGCCAAAAATAGCAGTCCCGATACGCAGCATCGTTGAGCCTTCTTCGATGGCAACCTCAAGATCGTTGGTCATTCCCATGGATAGATGTTCGAGCTTCGCGTTTTTGTAATCCTTGGCTTTTTCCTGATCGAAAAGGGTGCGAAGTAAACGAAACTCAGAGCGCACCTGATCCATGTTGTCAGTGAAAGACGCCATCCCCATTAATCCCCGTATTACAAGATTGGGCATTTCTTCGGCCCGTTGTATTAAACCCGGCAAATCATCCGGCTCGCACCCGCTTTTTTGATCTTCATCGCTTATGTTTACCTGAATGAGTACGTTTATCACCCTGTCTTCAGACGCTGCACGCTTTTGAATTTCTTTAAGTGACTTAAGTTTCGGCACAGAATGAATCCAATGCACACTTTTAGCCAGGTATTTAATCTTGTTGGTTTGAAGTGTCCCTATCATGTGCCACACAATTTCCGGGTCGTTTTCAAATGCGTCCATTTTTGGGACAAGCTCCTGAACTTTATTCTCCCCGAAATGCAATTGCCCTGCTTCTCTTGCTGTAGTAATGGCTTCGACAGGATGCATTTTACTAACGGCTACCAATGTAATTTCATTGGGATTTCTTCCACAATTCTTACACGCTGTTTCAATACGCTGTTTAATTTCTGCTAAATTGGTTTCTATTCTACTCATTTAATTAATATTGTTTCTGGATTACCGAATTTCCAGCTTTAAACTTTTGCCAAGCGCTTTGGCATACTTGCGAAGCTTAGACAGACGAATATCATCAGCATGATTTTCCATTCGGGAAATAACTGACTTGGTAGTATTAAGCTTTTCTGCAACATCAGATTGAGTAATCCCCAATTCCTCTCGTGCTTGTCGCAATATCACTCCGATTTTAAAATTCAGATATCCTTCCTCGAAGTCTTTTGCAAACTCTGGACTTGTTGCTTTTTTTTCCTCGATAAAAATTTCAAGATCATCTTTCATATTTATTTCTTCGTCAAGTTATTTATAATCAAAACATCTAAAAAACAGTCATCATTCGAATTTCTTCTCCGTTTAATGTGAAATATCGCTTCATACAATCGGCAGTAAGACAGCTGTGAGCGGGCAGAATAGCGACCAGTTCGCCGATATTCGCGCGTTCGTAAAACGCTTCTGAACAACGCACAATACCATGCTCCTGCGATAGTTTTCGTATGTAGGTTTGCCCGTCTGGCAATTCCCATCCATTATCGTTGAATAAAGAAACCCATCCGAAGTCCGGTGCGCCATCTGAGCGGGTTAAGCCATCTTTTGAAAGGTGAACTGCTCCGCCGTGTACTACAATCTCACGCCTTTTGTCATCTTTAGCAACGACCGGCGCCGCCAAAGCGACCGCAATATCCTCAAGTTCGCATGACCCAAGCTGATACTGCATCAGATCATAAAAAACAAAATTGCCGGGACGAATTTCATCAATTCCCAGGAATTCATTGACAACGGAACATCCCGGCGTATCACCCATAGAGCATTTCAGATTAGGATAATCAGATATATAACGTTGTTTCAGTGTACCAAGACAAGCGAGAGTTTCCGCGATGATATCCCGGATTTTTTGCTTCGAATCTACATCGTAAGAATGTCCGGGATGAATGTAGAACCCGTAAAAGTCCATGTGGTCAGAGTTGTAGATGACATCAAGAATCGCTTCAATTGTACCAAGGTCTTTACAGTTCACGCCCGTCCTGCCGTATCCGGCGTCAATTTCAATCATTATGTGAACCTGCCGTTTCAGGTGCGTGGCAAGATATGATGCAGTTTTACGGCTTATGACATCAAGCGTCAGCTTTTTATTTCTATCGAGAGAGTTAACCCATTCTGTTTCCCGAATATTAAATGGAAAAGCGATCGTAACATCATCATAATCGGCATTAAAAAAGTAGTCAGCCATTCCTACAGATGAAGCCGTAATACGCTCGACACCAAAGTCATTAAACCAACTTCCAATGATATCAGATTGATGCGTTTTGAAATGCGGGTTTAAACCAACTCCACAGATACTCGCTTTCTCACACATCTTTCGAATATTTCTCCGACAGATTTCTTCATTCAAAATTAAAGCCGGGCTTTTTATGGAATTCAAACTCATTTTGGCACTCTTGTTTTTGCAAAATCTTCAAAGAATTGCATGATGCCGGGGTTTTTCATGGAGTCACGGCTGGCAGCTTTTTCTGGTGATGTTCCTTCCAGAATTTTCTTAACAGGTTTCTCCATTTTTTTCCCGCTCAGTGTATATGGGATTTCTTTGATTTCAACTATTTCGTCAGGTAAAAATCGTGGCGAAATACGCTCTCTGATATTCGTTCTTATTTTTGTGATTAATTCCTCATTCAATCTGCTTCTTTTTTTCAGCTGAACAAACAAGGGCATGTACCAATCGCCGCTTCTCAATTCAAGGCTTACAATCAGGCTGTCTTTAATACCTGGGCATGATTCTACTGCACGGTAAATCTCTGAGGTGCCAATGCGCACTCCCATTTTATTCAGGGTTGCATCAGACCGACCGTAAATGACACAGGTTCCCCGCTTGGTTATCTTGAGCCAATCGCCGTGACGCCAAACTCCGGGATACATTTCGAAATAGCTCTCCGTGTATCGCTTGTGTCCCGTATCCCCCCAAAAGAATACCGGCATGCTGGGCAAGGGTTTCGTAATCACCATTTCACCAACTTCATCAATCAGTGGCTCGCCGGCTTCGTTAAACGACTCTACCGCGGAGCC
>SLDG01000336.1 GCA_007125355.1 Balneolales bacterium
ATCCCGCCATTCCCTGAAAAGTCAGTACTTGGCAGCAAATTGAAAACGGGAACAATCTCAAGGAAAAACTCTATAGAGCTGCCTGATAGAATATAATTCAGACCGATAGGGAATCGCATACCAATTTTACTGTTGTCCTCGCGAAGTAGTAATCTTCCACCCATTCCGTAGTAAAAAGACAGCATTCCGCCCTCAACGTCAGCCAATCCATGCACGTGGTTAATAAAATCTGCATGTAAATGAAGGCTTGCCTCACCTGAAAAAGCCCATGCAATACCACCGGCTATAGCAGATTCCTGATTTAGCCATAGTTTAGGAGCAATTCCGGTAGGTTCACCCACCATGATACCAATCCCAAAATTGCCGGAACCGGCTCGCTGTGCTTCTGCTGAATTAGTAAGTGCCAATTGAGACGCGATGATTAAAAAGAAAAAAGTAATACAGTAGATTATTCTCATATCAATAAAATTTAAGATGTTGTTTAAGTGCTGCCAAATATAAGACATGCTAATATGAAGCGAAAATATAAAGGTTTGAATCAGCCAATAAATGCGTGATGACTACAGTAAATTGAAACGGCAGAATGTTCCAAATTGTTTCCAAAAATTCATGTAACTTTCGTAAGGTAAAAAACAAAATTTACTGATGTAAGCTCTCACTTTTTTAGCAACTATTTCAATTTTTCATTTTCTTAATTTCCAAATTCAACATTATTTATGAGCTCAATATTTGATCGCGAGTCATTTCAATTCCGACATAATTCACCAACAGAACAAGAAATACAAGAGATGCTCGATGTAGTAGGGGCGTCTAACTTAGATAGCTTAATTGAACAAACTGTTCCGGATTCTATAAGAATGAAAAAACCGCTGGATTTGCCAGAGCCATTAAGCGAGCATCATTTCTTAAAAGATTTCAAAAAAATTGCCGGTAAAAATAAAGTTTTCGATTCATATATCGGTATGGGTTACTACGATACGATTACCCCAACCGTAATCCAGAGAAACATTCTTGAAAATCCGGGATGGTATACTGCCTATACTCCATATCAGGCTGAAATTGCGCAGGGCAGGCTTGAAGCACTTATCAATTTCCAAACGATGGTTATTGAGCTTACCGGTATGGAGATTGCAAATGCGTCTCTATTGGATGAAGCTACCGCTGCAGCCGAGGCCATGACAATGTTGTATGATCTAAGAAAAGGCGCAAAGAAAAAAGCGACTACTTTTTTTGTGGATGAAAACACCTTCCCACAAACTATTGATGTGCTGCAAACAAGGGCAGAACCATTTGGCATCAACTTACGCATTGCACCGATTGAAGAACTTGATTTTAGCGATGAAGAACTGTACGGCATGTTTCTGCAGTATCCTGATTCTAATGGACATGTGAAGGATATCGCTCCGTTTATCCAAAAAGCATCTGAAAATAATTTGTTTACTGCTGTAGCGGCTGACTTGTTGAGCCTTACGCTGATTACGCCCCCGGGAGAAATGGGCGCGGATGTTGTTCTTGGCAGCACACAGCGTTTTGGTATTCCACTTGGATATGGTGGGCCTCATGCGGCATATTTTGCCACCAAAGAAGTCTTTAAAAGACAGGTCCCCGGCCGAATAATCGGAGTTTCTGTTGACAAACACGGCAAGCCCGGCTACAGAATGGCATTACAAACAAGAGAACAGCACATTAGAAGAGAAAAAGCAACTTCTAATATTTGCACTGCGCAAGTTTTACTTGCCGTAATGGCCGGAATGTACGGTGTTTATCACGGACCGGAGGGATTGAAGAGAATAGCAACCCGCATTCATGCAATAGCACGTTTAGCGGAGTCAGGCTTAAAAAAACTGGGATTCAACCAGCAAAATGATGTCTACTTCGACACGCTTAAAATTGAAGTTGAATCAGCTGAATTTAAAGATGCGATTCGCGATGAGGCACTCAAAAACAATATCAACTTCAGGTATTTTGAGGGAAGTTTCATAGGCATTTCTTTTGATCAGGTTAAGGAGCCTGAAGATGCTCAGAAAGTGGTTGAAATTTTTGCAAATGTAGCAGGAGTAACAGCACCAGATTTGCTATCTCAAATGAATGAGATTAAAATCGAATTCCCGAAAGTAGTTTCCAGAAAAAGCTCGTACATGGATTATCCCGTGTTCAATCTGTATCACAGCGAACATGAGTTGCTCAGATATATGAAAAGGCTTGAAAATAAGGATATCTCACTGGTTCACTCTATGATTTCGCTTGGATCGTGCACCATGAAGTTAAATGCCACAACGGAAATGATTCCCGTAACATGGGCTGAGCTTGGTTCCATCCACCCTTTTGCCCCCGAAGATCAAACTGAGGGATATGCCGAAATGATTTCTGATTTACATGATTGGTTATGTGAAATCACAGGATTCGATGCCGTATCTATGCAGCCGAATTCGGGTGCGCAAGGTGAATACGCGGGATTGATGACCATCAGGGAATATCATAAATCAAGAGGAGAGGGACACAGGAATGTAGCTATTATTCCATCTTCTGCGCATGGTACAAACCCCGCAAGCGCGGTGATGGCGGGTATGAAAGTGGTTATAACCAAATGCGATGATCAGGGGAATATCGACCTGGCAGATTTACGCGAAAAAGTAGAATTACACAGCGAGAATCTCTCATCGCTGATGGTAACTTATCCCTCAACGCACGGTGTATTTGAGACGGAGATCAAAGAAATTTGTGCATTAATCCATGAGCATGGTGGTCAGGTTTATATGGATGGCGCCAATATGAACGCACAGGTCGGGTTGACGTCTCCTGCCATTATTGGTGCTGATGTGTGCCACCTGAATCTCCACAAAACGTTCTGTATTCCTCACGGCGGAGGCGGCCCCGGAATGGGTCCTATTGGCGTAGCAAAGCATTTGGCTCCGTTTTTGCCTGGACATATCATAACTAATAAAACTGAGAGAACGCTGAAGGCTGTTTCTGCCGCGCCTTATGGCAGTGCAAGTATCCTGGCCATTTCTTACGCGTACATTCGCATGATGGGCGCAGAGGGACTTACAATGGCAACAAAAATTGCCATCCTGAATGCAAACTACATCAAAGAAAGGTTAAAAGGTCATTACGAGGCTCTTTACGTGGGGAAAAACGGTCGTGCGGCGCACGAGATGATTATCGAATTGCGAAACTTCAAGCAGGAATGCGGCATTGATGCCATTGACGTTGCCAAGCGCTTAATGGATTATGGATTCCACGCACCTACGGTTTCTTTCCCTGTGCCCGGCACAATGATGATTGAGCCTACCGAAAGTGAAAATAAAGCGGAACTTGATCGTTTTTGTGATGCGCTCATTTCCATCAGAAAAGAAATTCAGCAGGTTATTGACGGGGAATTCAGTCAGGATGATAATCCCATTAAAAACGCACCCCACACTGCTGAATTGGTGATGAGTGATGCCTGGGATAAACCTTACAGCCGCAAAACCGCTGCATACCCACTTGACTACATCGGCGTTTCAAAAGTGTGGCCAACAAGCAGCAGGGTTGATGACGCTTATGGTGACAGAAACCTCATGTGCTCATGTCCACCACCTGAAATGTGGGAAGACACCGAAGACGCAACCGAGGAAACCGGCGAAAGAGTTTGATTCAAAATAAAATCAAATAAAATATTAAGCCCAAAATAACTTACAACTGGCATAGTTTCTCAATGTGCTGCCCAGAGCATTTTTAAATCCCGAAGGGATGACAAGATTATAGGTCAATGCGAACCAATGGTGAATTAAACTCCGAAGGAGTGATAGTACAAATCTTCAATTCGCCAAAGATTTTGGAACAGGTATTATCGCCCTTTTATGGCAAAAACGTATTGGATATACATTTGTGAAAATATGCCAATCAATATGTTATTTCACCCCTTAGGGGTTGGTTTCATTGGGTAATTTTGTTTTCTATAATTCTATAATCTTGTCATCCCTTCGGGATTTTTCTCTTTTTGAACTGTTGTTATTACTTTTGCAGGGACAAGCCTGACTTATGGCTATTCCGTGCAGGGTCAAGCAGATTTTAACTCAATTATTAATACTCTGCCAAAATTGGTCAGAACTCAAAATTCAAGCTACTAACGGCGTCAAAAAACTCAAAAAATCCCCAGCCAAATCAAACTGATTTAGCCGGTGGAGCAACCGATGCGGTGGGTTCGCGGTACATTGCAGCATGGTGCATCAGAATTTTTTGTGTAGCCACATTGTAATCATCCTTTTCTTTTATCACTTTCGAATATGAGTTATCACTATTTTTTATCCAACGCTGAATATTGTCGCGTAAAGATACGAACAGAATAAATTGCAGATATTTTTTTAAGCGGGGATGCTCTATTGGAGTAATAGCTTCTACACGCGCATCAAGGTTTCTGTGCATAATATCGGCTGAGCCAAAAAAATAGAGATCTTGGCCACCGTGCATAAAATAAAAAAGCCTTGAATGCTCAAGAAAGCGTCCAATTATACTATGAATACGAATATTTTCACTCAATCCTTCAACACCGGGTTTTAATCGGCAAACACCCCGGCAAATAATATCGATCTCTACACCGTGTCTTGAAGCTTCATATAATTTTTGGATAAGTAAAGGGTCTTCAAGACTGTTCATCTTCGCGATTATTCTTGAAGGTTTACCAGAGATTGCTTGCTCAATTTCATAGTCAACAAGTTCAGTGAATTGCTTGCGCATGTAATATGGTGCTACGAATAACTTTCTGTAAGATTGGCTCGGAGCAAACCCCGTTAAAAAATTAAACAAGTCGGAAACATCAGCGCATAGATCTTCATCTGTGGTGAATAGACCAAGGTCTTCGTATAAATTAGCTGTACCAGGGTGATAATTACCAGTACCTATATGTGCATAAGAAACCGTGTTAACACCTTCCTGACGTACCACCAGTGTGATTTTTGAATGGATTTTTAGTCCTGGTAAGCCATACGAAACGTGTACCCCGGCTTTTTCAAGTCGTGCTGCCCAATCGATATTTTGTTGTTCATCAAATCGTGCTTTAATTTCTACGAGAACAGCAACCTGCTTGCCCGTTTCGGCCGCTTTTATAAGCGAATGCATAATAGGCGAGTTATTTGATGTCCGATATAGTGTTTGCTTAATAGCAAGTACATTTGGGTCTGTTGCAGCTTCATCTACAAATCTTTGGACCGAAGACTCAAAACTGTGGTATGGGTGATGGACAATAAAATCCCCCTTTTTTATAATTTGAAAGATGTCTGGCGACTCTTCATCCGGGAAAGATCTCAACACCGGATGCAGGGCAGGAATCCACGTTTTGTACTTTAGATGCTTAAAGCCTTCAATATTAGCTAATGACATGCAATCAGATAAGCCGATAGGGGCATCAGATTCATAAACATCGGCTTTCGTAATTTTCATTTTTTCAATTAAAAAATTTTTGATGTGGCTTGGTGTATCTTCATCAATTTCTAATCTTACAATCTCGGCAAATCTTCGTTCTCGTAACTCTTCTTCAATTAAATCGAGCAAATCATCTGCTTCTTCTTCATTTCGCTGGATATCGGCATTTCGGGTTACCCGGAAAGTATTAGCCGATAATATGGCAGCGCCGGGGAATAGTTTTTCAATCCGGGCGATAATAAGTTCATCAATATTTATGAAAACCTGTTTTTTCTTTTTCCCGTAAACCGAAATCCACCGCGGCCTGTTTGCCGGCACTTTAACTCTTGCAAATATAGGTTCATCCTGGCCATCTTGTTGAATTTCAATAGCAATACTTCGGCTCTGATTGGAGATGAAAGGAAAGGGGTGGGCCTGGTCAACCACAAGGGGCGTAAGAATAGGGTAAATTTGGTCATCGAAATAAAGATCAGCGGCTTTTTTTTGTTTGGAAGTCAGTTCATTATACGATTTAAAACTGATTCCCTCTTCATTGAGTGCCGGAACTATGTCGTAGTGCAGGCAATCGTGACAGACATCTACCATTTGAAGCACTTTTTTGCGAATTTTATGCAATTGTTTTTCCGGGGTTAGCCCGTCTATAGAGGGCTTGTTTACTCCGGCACCTACTTGTCTTTTTAATCCCCCAACCCGCTTTTGGAAAAATTCATCCAAATTATTACAAACAATACCCACAAACCGGGCTCTTTCGAGTAATGGATTGCTTTCGTTTTGAGCCTGCTCGAGTACTCTGAAATTGAAATC
>SLDG01000323.1 GCA_007125355.1 Balneolales bacterium
ACAGAGACCGGCCATACACACCAGGTGAAGCAAGCGAAGCCGTTATCCGCGGAGGATCATTTATGTGTCATGAATCCTACTGCCATGGATACCGGGTTTCGGCAAGAAGCAACACCCCGCCTGACAACAATATGTTTCATATAGGATTTCGGGGAGTTAAAGATATAGCAGCAGAGGTTGAGAATAATTAAATATTGTATATATTGTCTTATAGACAAAAGCTATCATTTCTATTTTAATATGAATTTTAAGATACAAGTTTGATCCTGACCATTACGTAATTTTGAATCTATTATAGATTATTAACTGGGTGGTTTAATTAACCTAAACTCGTTTATTGAATAGAACGTATGCCTAAAAAAAATCCCAATAAAAATAATAGTGTAACACTGAAAGAGGTGGCGGCAGAACTCGGGGTGTCTGCAATGACGGTATCGAGAGCTGTAAATAATAGTCCGAATGTAGATAGTAAAACAAAGAAGAGGATTTTAGAGAAAGCAAAAAAAATGGGCTATACACCTAATTTGGTGGCAAAAAGCCTGGTATCCAGTAAAACGTATACTGTAGGTGTAGTTATACCGGAAATTTCACACTCGTTTTTCCCGGATGTAGTCAGAGGTATCGAAGAGGTAGTAGATTCTAAAGCCTATCAAATTCTGCTAACTAATACATCAGATAATTTCGAAAAAGAAAAAAAAGTGATTGAAGCTTTAAAAGCTAAAAGAGTAGATGGAATGTTGATTTCGAGCAGTTTAATGACAGACAATTTTAGCTATTACAAAGAATTAATTAAATCCGGAATGCCCATCGTTTTTTTTGATCGCTGTATAGAAAACATTGGTGCAAGCTGTATAAAGGTAAATGATCAAGCCGCTTCCCAACAAATAACCGAGCATCTTATAAACTTGGGATACAAAAAAATTGGTTACTTGAGTGGACCCAAAAAGGTATCTATTGGTAAAGCACGCTTTGACGGCTTTAACATAGCTATGATTAAAAATGGGTTACCTGTTGATGATAAATTGATTATCGAAAATGGCTACAATGAAAAAGGTGGCTACGATGCTATGAAAAAGTTGTTGAAATTACCCGCAAAAGACAGGCCCCGGGCCGTTGTAGCTGTTAACGATCCTGTTGCTTTTGGTGCAATGGATGCTATTAAGGATGCAAATTTAAGGATACCCGAAGATATTGCTATAGTTGGCTTTACAAACGATATAAGAGCAAATTTAGTAACCCCACCGCTAACAACCGTTAATCAGCCGGCATATGAATTAGGTAAAAAAGCTGCCTCAAAACTTATAGATACAATTCAGGAAAAAGGTGATTTGGTTGAAAATGTAGAATTAATAACGAATTTGGTGGTCAGAGAATCTTGTGGATCACTACTATATAAATAGCTTCGTAGAGCTTGACCTGATTTATTTCATCAGGTTCAACACCTCAAAATAATAAAATACCAGCCTGTCTATTTTTAGGTATAAAGAATTAAAGAATAGTTTTGCACGGAAGTAATATTTTTATTAGATTCAAAATGTTAACGCTAACATTTTGAATGGAAGGGCTTTTTTATTGATAGGTGCTGATGTGTTAGCGCTGGCTTTTTCGGCAGGGAAACTATTACTGCATAAATACTAATAATAATGCTATTTGTATGCAATTTTCACTAATTGATTTCATAGTCTTTTTTGGCTATTGCTTCATCATTTTATTTATAGGCCTCTTTATTGCCAAGAGAAAAGGAACAGGAGATTCAGAGGGGTATTTTCTTGCAAGTAAATCTCTGCCTTGGTGGGCTATTGGCACCTCATTAATTGCTGCGAACATATCTGCAGAGCAAATGATTGGAATGGCCGGTTCGGGTTTTGTTATGGGCTTGGCTATAGCAAGTTACGAATGGATGGCTGCTCTTACGCTTATTCTGGTAGCCAAGTTTATGATACCCATTTTCATTGAAAAGAATATATACAGTATGCCTCAGTTTTTGGGCATGCGGTTTGATGAGCGGGTCAGGGCAATCTTAGCCATTTTTTGGTTGCTGGTTTATATTTTTGTGAATCTTACATCGGTTCTGTACCTCGGTGCATTGACTATGGAAACCATTTTAGGCTTTCCAACCATGTACGGAATTATAGGTTTAGCAGTATTCGCAGCTATTTATACTATATACGGAGGTTTAAAAGCTGTAGCCTGGACAGATGTGGTTCAGGTAGTATTTTTGGTAGGAGGCGGCCTCTTAACCACTTGGCTTGCACTTAATGCATTCAGCGGTGGTAATGGGGCCATATCTGGGTTCGTGAAGTTATATGAAGAAGTTCCCGGACATTTTGAAATGATTTTCAGCAGCGACCATCCATTCTATTATGAATTACCCGGTTTAAGTGTTTTGATTGGTGGTTTATGGATTGCAAATATCTCCTACTGGGGTTTTAATCAGTATATCATTCAAAGAGCATTGGCCGCTAAAAGTGTGGCAGAAGCTCAAAAAGGCTTGATGTTTGCCGGCTATCTGAAACTTCTTATGCCAATTATTGTAGTTATACCCGGTATTGCTGCTTTTGGTTTTGGTGTTTCATTGTTGCGACCTGACGAAGCTTATCCATACATGTTAGGAGAGTTTGTCCCAATGGGTTTACGTGGTTTAGCCTTCGCTGCACTCATTGCCGCTATTGCATCTTCACTCGCTTCTATGACCAATAGTACTTCCACTATCTTTACTATGGATATTTTCAAGGTGCACTTCAAAAAAGACGCCTCAGAAAAGCAGTTAGTTTTAATAGGTCGCATTGTAAGTGCTGTAGCATTGTTTATTGCAGTACTTGTAGCGCCACAGGTAGAAAACTTTGGTCAGGCTTTCCAGTTTATACAGGAATTCACTGGATTTGTTAGTCCCGGTATCGTAGCAATATTCTTGTTAGGACTCTTCTGGAAACGCGCTACTGCAAATGCTGCAGTATGGGCTGCTATATTAACTATTCCAAGTGGTTTTCTTTTAAAATGGTTAATTCCGACACTACCATTTCTGGATAGAATGGGTATAGTATTTGTATTTCTATGCGCTGTAATGGCTGCTATTTCTTACTATGAGTCGTCAGGAGCTCATCCCAACGCAGTTAAATACAAGAAAGACCTGTTCAGAACAGAAACCAGCTTTAATATTGGCTCAATAGGCATCTGTGCAATACTTGCGGTACTATACATTTTATTCTGGTGAGGTGAGACATGAATAGCTTAGCAAAGAAAGTATTAGATACATTCAAGTTTAGTTTTGAAGTCGAACCTCTGTTGGTTTTTTCACCCGGCAGGGTAAACCTGATTGGAGAACATACCGACTATAACAATGGTTTTGTGCTCCCGGCTGCAATTGATAAGGCCATAGTTTTAGCTTTTGCAAAAAACAGTACTGGTTTAATCAGACTGCAATCTGTAGATATGCAACCCAAATACTATAGTACCAAAATGTCTGACAACCTTTCTAAATCTGGCATTGATTGGGCAGATTATATTATAGGGGTGGTAGATGAGATGCAAAAAGCCGGCCATGATATACAAGGATTTGATTGTGTTTTTGGTGGAGACGTACCTATAGGTGCAGGACTTTCCTCTTCTGCCGCTTTAGAGGGCGGAGTTGCTTATGGTTTAACGAAATTATTTAATCTCAATGCGTCGCGACTGGAATTAACCAAAATTTCTCAGTTAGCAGAAAATAATTTTGTGGGTGTCCAATGTGGTATTATGGATCAGTTTGCAAGTATTCATGGCAAGGAGAAAAGTGTTATGAAATTAGACTGCTTAACACTTGAACATGAATATTATCCTTTTGATTGGGATGATGTGTGTATTCTATTATGCGATACGAAAGTCAGACGAACATTAGCCGGTTCCGAGTATAATGTTCGCAGACAACAGTGTGAGGAAGGCGTTAAAATCATAAAAAAATCCCACCCACATATTAAAAGCCTGCGCGATGTTACCTTTGAAATGCTTGCAGAACATAAATATAAAATTGACGAGGTGGTATATCGCAGATGCATGTACGTATTAAACGAGAATAAACGTGTACTCGATGCTTGCAGCGATTTATTGGCTTCTAATCTTGAGGACTTTGGCGCAAAAATGTATCAGTCGCATTACGGTCTTCGGGATAACTACGAAGTAAGTTGTGATGAACTGGATTATCTGGTAGAAGCAACAGAAAATCTTGACGGTGTACTTGGTTCCAGAATGATGGGTGGTGGCTTTGGCGGATGCACCATCAATCTGGTGAAGACAAATGAGATAGAGAACATAAAGTCTGCCGTAGGAGAATATTATAAATCAAAAACCGGGCAACTTCCGGGGTTTCATGTGGTAAAAATCGGTGAAGGCACACACGAGCTTGAACTAAATGAAGTACTCCAATAAGAAGTTATCAATCCTTTTTTAAGTATGGGAACACAATTAGATTCGCTGTTTAATAAACCTCACAGAAGATTAAATATCCTGACAAATGAGTGGCTGCAGGTATCGCCACACAGGACCCAACGCCCATGGCAGGGTAAAACAGAGGAAAACCAAAAAGATGAGCGCCCGAAATACGACCCTTCGTGCTATTTGTGCCCCGGTAATACCCGGGCTAACGGTATAGAGAACCCTAAATATGCTGATACATTCGTTTTTGATAACGATTTTGGGGCATTGCTTCCTGATTCACCTGCCGGTGAGCTGAATGATAGTAACTTACTTATCAGTCAGGTGGAAAAAGGCATTTGTAAAGTAATCTGTTTTTCGCCCCGCCATGATTTAACCCTTCCGGAAATGTCACTTCCTGAAATTAAACTGGTCGTTGACTTGTGGGTACAGCAGTATAAAGAATTGGGGGAGATTCCATGGGTCAATTATGTACAGATATTTGAAAATAAGGGTGAAATAATGGGCTGTAGTAACCCGCACCCTCATGGTCAAATTTGGGCGCAGCAAAGCATACCGGAGGAGCCCTTAAAAGAGCTTAAACAACAACAGGACTATTATGAAAAAAATGGAAAGACACTATTGCAGGACTACCTTGCTTTAGAGTTAGATAAAAATGAGAGGATTGTAGTACAAAATGATGAATTTGTGGTATTGGTGCCATTTTGGGCTTTTTGGCCCTATGAAACTCTGATAATCAGCCGCCGGCCATTTGCCGGATTTACAGATATGACTGATGCAGAAAAAACAGGACTGGCCGATATCATAAAAAAATTAACCATCAAATACGACAACCTGTTTGAAGTGTCATTTCCATATTCAGGTGGGTTTCATCCTGCTCCGACCGATGGAAAACCGCACCCTGAATGGCATTTCCACATGCATTTTTACCCGCCACTATTACGCTCAGCAACAGTGAAAAAGTTCAGTGTAGGCTACGAAATGCTGGCAAACTCGCAACGGGATATCACAGCAGAATATGCCGCCGAGGTGCTAAGGGAATTGCCTGAAGTGCACTATAAGCAGCGGTAACATGAAATCCGTCACAAATCACAATTGGCCACAAACCGGCACGGCCATGATAGCGCTAACATTATAATCTTGTTTAAAATGAAAACCAATATCTTAGTCGGTTTCATGGTTTGTATGTTGTTTGGCATTAACACAAGCCGCCTTTCGGCGCAAACTTATCAGGTGTCTGGCACATTGGTGACAGTAAATGTAAATCTGAATCCTGTTGCAACAACATCAGTAAGGGAGCCATTGGTTGGCGTTGGGGTAAAACTCTATAATGGAAGTACGCTGCTGGCAACAACAGTTACAGACTCAAACGGCGTTTATGTTTTTGAACATACTGTTCAGGATGGTCGACTTAGAATCGTAGTGGATCCGACTCCGACACTTAAAGGAAGAACATTCGGGGATGATATAAGCACCTCAAAGAAAGGTTTTGGAATTGGTATTAACGATAATAATGACTGGAGGGAAAAAGTTGAAATACTTGATGGCAGCTGGCACTACAGCTGGGGTAATCAAATACCGGAAGATTATCCGCACGACATTGTTGAATATGTCCCCATGATTTGGGGTGCTTTTGGCGACTACTCTGGGATTGATGTAATTGTTAATCGTGTAAACCATTGGGCAGCAGATAGTAAGGTTAATTATTTATTAGGTTTTAATGAGCCTGATAGTCCAAATCAGGCCAATTTGACCGTTGAGGAAGCAATTGAAGC
>SLDG01000093.1 GCA_007125355.1 Balneolales bacterium
AAATTTATAGCAGAGAAACTTTCGGGCTGAACGTCTTACCACATCCCACCAAACATCAGAGTGATTGTAGGAGTAATATTCCAGTTCTGTTTACTGAATCCACCACCCAGAATACGGTCTACTACTACGTTATTATTCACTTCAATGCTGTTTGGTTCCATTATTTGCAATCCGTTGGGATAATAGAATATGTGTGCACCAAATTCAATGGATGTCAGGCTGCCAAAACCGCTGCCAAAATCAACGGCGATTGATGCCTTACCATTATAGCCGAGAATCCATTCACCATCACCCCAGCCCGAAAACACATCGTTAATTTGTCGTTCGTTTAACCTTACGCCAAGCGGTAATCCATCTGTGTTGCCCAATTCTCCGGCTGTTGGGAAATTCTCATCGTTGAAAATCAGATCATTAAAATAGGGATAACTAAAGGTTAATGCCGGGCCGGCTGAACCCTGTAAAAAGATGCGGATATTATCACTAACATAATCAGCCAGAACTCTTTGCCTGACACCAATCATAACCGGGAAAGTAAGTATCCGGTTATATTTATTGGGGATAACCTGCTGTCCCCAAAAATTAAAAAATGCTTGTTCTCTTGAATCTTTAATGGCACCGATTTGGAACTCTCCGACAAATTCTGTCATAGGGCCAATAACTCTTCTGTACTGTCCCCCCACTGCAAATCCATTGTTATTGACGGTTAGCATAAATGTTGCACCATTTCTCAGGCCATAATCAAGAGGGGTACGCGGAGTATCTCTTTCTCTTATTTCAGGCTCTAAAAAAGCCTGAGCACGTAAATCTTGAAAACCAAGACAACCCAGGAAAACCATACACAACAGAACAGAAGAAAAACGAAAATTGTGGATGAACATATTTTTTTAAAAGAAGACTTTGATTTAATTAAAACTTTTTTTATATCAGACTGCATTGCTGTTCTGTATCTGAAAGCTTTCTTAAAATATAAAACAAGTTAGTAAGAAACAGCATTTTATTAAACAATATTGAGAGCATTTAGTTCACAGGAAATTTGGCAGTAATGTCGAACAATTGGCGTTTGAACTAATTTATCTGTAATTCCTAAAATGCGACAAATGCTACTCGATAAACGAATTAACTAAAAAACAGGTATGGAAAGTCAGAAAAAATTTACCATTTACGGCCCAAAGGACACTCTAAAACATTTAGGCCCTCAACTTAAAGCTAATAGCAAGCCCCAATATTATTTTTGTTATAAGCACAAGAATGTGCCGGAAGAAATCTATGTCTTTATTTTCGAAGAGCATCAAAAGTTGATCAATTCCAGCACAACTGTAAACGTAGTCCTTAAAATAAATGAAGATTCCGCTGAGATTGATTTCATTGTTACCGGAGGAAGAATGGGGTTCAGAGGCAGTGCAATAACGAGTGACAGAGTAGAACCCTTAATCCAGGATACTGTTAACGAGTACTTTATTGATTTCAGCAAGAGGCATGGCTTAACAATGCAGGAAAACATTCAGGTTCAATCTGCCGAATAAGATGCAAAAACGTAAACTCCGTGAGGAGTGGACTGTTCTAAGTATGCTCGAATGGGCTACTGATTACTTCGAAGAAAAAAAAATAAATACACCAAGGTTAAGTATTGAGTGGCTATTATCTCATGTGTTGAATTGTAACAGACTCGACTTGTATCTGGCATATGACCGCCCCTTAACGGCAGAAGACCTCCAAACGTTAAAGCCATTAATTTTAAAAAGAGCCAAGCACGAGCCACTTCAATATATTACCGGATCATCCAACTTTTTTGGATTGGAATTTAGGGTTAATCCTTCAGTTTTAATTCCCCGGCCGGAAACAGAACAATTGGTTGAATTAATTTTAACTGATTACCCGAGCTCAAAAAGCCTGAATGTTCTGGATATAGGTACCGGTTCGGGTTGTATACCTGTTACCTTAAAAAAAGAGCGTCCCGGTTGGAATGTTTACGCTACAGACATTTCTGAAGATGCTCTTGAAGTTGCCAAAAAAAACGCTGAAGCAAATGGTGTTGATGTAACTTTTAATAAACATGATCTCGCCACAGGCATTAATCCCTTCCCAGATATGCGTTTTGATATTATAGTTTCAAATCCCCCTTACATTTATCCTTACGAATCTGAAAGTATAGACACTGAAGTTAGAGAGTTTGAACCTGAGTTGGCATTGTTTCATCCGGATGTGTTATCTGTTTATGAAAACATCCTGAAAATCGCATCTACAAACCTCAACCTTGATGGAAAATTATACCTCGAAATAAATGAGAAACTTGGTGCCGAAACCTTAAAGTTATTCAGTAAAACAGGCCGAAATTCTGAAATAAAAAGCGACTATAGCGGCAAAGACAGGTTCGTGGTATCAAATTTTAAATCCACTTAATTATTGTGTGGATAAGTTGTTGATAACTTTTCTTGAGAGGTGTCATCCCTGTGTCACTTCTATAAAAATCGCTTATTACCATAAAATTATCAACTGTCAAGTGCTTTCTTACCACTTTTAAATATTTTCGCTATAGCATTGTTTTTATTAATTATGGGGATATTGATAAGATGTGGATAACTACAATTGCAACTAAAATCACTTTTTGATTTATAAAGGATTTTTCCTGATTTTCCATGCAGACAAGTACATCATATCATTCCGGCTAATTTGTGGATAAGTGACAACCGGAGTGCAAAATTTAACAATAAAACTAAACGTTCTCTTCTCTTGGAGGCAAAAATATTGAGTAGTGGTTTAGCAGAGAAAAAGTGGAATGAGTGCCTTGAGGTAATTAAGGATATCGTGAACGCTCAGAAATACTCTGCTTGGTTTGAACCGATTAAACCGGTTAAACTTGAAGATAGTGTGCTAACTATAGAGGTACCATCACAATTCTGGTACGAATGGCTGGAACAACATTATTATAGTATTCTAAGGTCCACCATAGCTAAAGTGATTGGTGAAGACGGAAAAATTGAATATTCCGTTAGAATGGACAGCAGAGAAAATACTTACAATGGAACCCCGTCGGTAAAGCTTCCACAAAGAAGTGCGCCTCCGCAAGCGAGTGCGAGTATCCCCGCGACACCGTCTTATACTTCGGGTAGCATTAGAAATCCGTTTATCATACCAGGCATTCAAAAACACCGGATAAATTCTAACCTGAATTCGAATTACAACTTCGATCGCTTTATTGAAGGTGACTGCAATAAGCTTGCGCGTTCAGCAGCTATGGCTATTGCTGAAAGTCCCGGTAGCAACTCCTTTAATCCGTTTTTTATTTATGGCGGAACCGGTTTGGGGAAAACTCATTTGACTCAAAGTATTGGTAATAAAATCAGGCAGGATTTCGGGGATGATAAAAACATCATGTACACTACTTCCGATGAATTCACAAACGAATTTGTACACGCAATCAGAAACAACCGTGCCAACGAGTTTTCTATGTTGTACAGGAATATTGATGTCCTGATTATTGATGACATTCAATTCATTAGCGGCAAAGAAAAAACTCAAGAGGAGTTCTTCCATATCTTTAATGCCTTACATCAGGATGGCAAACAAATTATCCTTACGAGCGATCGTGCTCCAAAGGACATTAAAGACATCGAAGACCGTCTTATCTCCCGTTTCAACTGGGGCCTTACTGCTGATTTACAGATGCCCGACTACGAAACGCGATATGCCATTCTTGAGCGAAAAGCACTTGATAACGGTATTGAAATTGATCCTCAAATTTTTGAGTTTATTGCCACCAACTTCAAATCAAACATCCGCGATTTAGAAGGTGCCATAATCAAACTGCTTGCGGCATCGTCTTTACAGCATATCGATAATATTGACCTTCCCACTGCTAAACGTATTCTCAAGGATATGATTAGCGATTCGAAGAAGCAGATTACCATAGAGACTATTCAAACGCATGTGTGTGATTACTTCGGAATAGACACAAATAAAGTGAGGGAAAAAACACGTAAACAGGAAGTTGTCGAAGCGCGGCAAATTGCAATGTATCTCTCAAAAAAACTGACCAAAACAAGTTTAAAAACAATTGGTTTGCAATTTGGGGGAAGAGATCATTCTACCGTAATCCACGCTATAACAACAGTTGAAGACAGGCTTTCTACAAGTACTAAACATCAGCAGTACCTAAAAGACATAGAGCACAAAATCGAGTTGGCAAGTTTATAGTATTTTACCTGCCCTTTATCTGCCAATTGTCATATATTGGCGGGATAATGATAGTCAATATCTTTTACCAAAACTGAGCGTTTACTATGGGTAAAATGCTGATAAAAAATCTTCGATTCAAAAGCCGTCATGGATATCATGATTTTGAGCGTGTTGTCGGCAATCTTTTTGAAGTAGATATAGAATTTGAAATTGAACTTGCTCCCGCTGGCGAAAGCGACAATCTCGACGACACCCTCGATTACTCAAAGGCCTGTGCTATTGTAGAAGATGTGATGAACAGCGAACCTGTGCTGCTTATTGAAACACTACTTGCGCAAATCGGTGATCAGTTAATGGAAGAATATCCTCAAATCCAAAAACTTGAGGTAAGGCTACGAAAACTCGCCCCGCCTATGGAAACTGTTTGTGACTATGTAGAAATTAGTGATCAATGGCAAAGGTAGTAATAGCTGTTGGCAGCAATCTTGGCAACAGGATTAAGAATCTCCAAATAGCCGCAGGCAAACTTTCATCATTAAGTACCGGTGTAATCCGCAAATCGTCTGTTTATGAAACGGCTCCGGTCGGCAAAGCCGATGTGCCCTTTTTGAATGCGGCTGCATTAATTGAAACCAACTTGAATCCCCCTGAGCTAATAAAAGAACTAAAAAAACAAGAGGAAACAATGGGCCGGGATTTAAACGCACCTCGCTGGAGTAACAGGCTTATCGATTTTGATATTATAGTATATGATGATTTGATTTTCAAAAACGGAGTATTAGAAATTCCTCATCCTGAGTTCACAAACAGGCTTTTTGTTTTGGTTCCCATGGCAGATATTGACGATCAAATTGTGGATCCCCGAACTCATTTAAAGGTAGCATCATTAATACAAAAAGCACCTGAAATGGATATTTTTAAAACGGCTTTAAAGTGGTAGTTTCTATTTGTGAATAAGTACAATTACATAGCTATTGAAGGCGTAATCGGAGCCGGAAAAACCTCGCTCTGTAACCTGTTGGCACAACGTTATAACGCCAAAGTGGTACTTGAAGAATTTGAGGAAAATCCGTTTTTACCCAAATTCTACGAAGACAGAAAACACTACGCATTCCAAACGCAGCTTGCTTTTCTTGCCAGCCGTTTTCAGCAGCAGGATAAGTTAACCTCCCGCGACCTTTTCCATGAAATGGTAATTTCTGATTACATTTTTGATAAAGACAGGATTTTCGCGCGCCTGAACCTCGAAGACGACGAATTAGCTTTGTATGACAAAATCTACCACATAATGAGTGGTATCGCGGCTAAACCGGATTTGTTGATTTACTTGCAATCATCTATTGATCGTTTGTTAGATAATATTAGAATTCGCGGCCGGAGTTATGAAAGGGATATTGACCCTAATTATTTGCGGGATTTGAACGATGCCTATAACCACTTCTTCCATCACTACGACAAGTCCCCGATTTTGATTATCAATGCTACAGAAATTGATTTTGTAAATAATGATGATCATCTGTCGTATATTGAACAAACCATTTTTAATGAACCGCTCAGAGGGAACCGAATTTATATCAACCCTCGTTAGAGTTACCATCTAATACTAAATTCAAATCAGCCAAACATTTTTCCCATACTTTCGTTGAAGTAGTGGTCAGATAAAACCGGTGACGTTTCACCGTATCAATTTTTTTTTGTTATGAGAATTCTACTGATTTTTATTATTGCTTTCCTTGTGTTCAGGTTTATATCATATTACTTTGCTCGCCAAAAGAAACAAACACAGCAGTTTAACCGCAATCAACAGCATTACAACTCCAGAAAACCTGTAGATGCCGAAGACGCTGAGTTTGAGATTATTGAGGAGAAACAGACTAAGACTAAGACTTAGATTTAAGTTGAGGTTGAAATTGAGGTTGAGAGATTGATTATTGTCATTTCGAGGGTAGATTAGTGCCTCGATTTTAAGTTTTTCCATAATGTTTAAGATCATAATC
>SLDG01000091.1 GCA_007125355.1 Balneolales bacterium
CGTCTTGCTTTTTTTGTTTCGTACCAGGTTCGTGGCCGTATTCCCTGAAGCATCAAAGTTGCTACGGCAGCAAGGTTTACACAAATCACATTTGTAGTGAGCAACAGAAAGGCATAAAACGCCGGTTCCCACTCCATGCTACCGAGCAGCAAACCTGTTGCTACGAGAGGAGGGAGCAGCGCTACAGCCACCATAACACCAATCACTGCGGCTGACATCCCAATGGTATAAGCCAAAACTCCAGCTGCTCCTGAAGCCAATGCAAGCGCTATATCCGCATGGTTTACTTCAGTTCTTGATATTATCTCACTGGAGCTGAGATTTACGTCTACAAGTAAACCAAAAATAATGGAGAGGATCATAGCGAATCCAAGTCCAGCAATGGCTGTTTTAAATGATTTGAGGCCTAATTTAGAATCCGCCAAAACAACGGAAAGCGCCAATCCAACATTTGGAGCAAGTAATGGGGCAATTACCATAGCACCAATAACCACAGCGGTATTATCTCTCAGAAGTCCGGCCGCGGCCACAATTGTAGAGAGCAAAACCATTGCCATGTAAACAGAATTGAGGTTTACACCATCACTGATGTCAGTGTAGAGCTCCTCGCGACTAACTCTTGGTCCCTGAAGTTTGGATTCCTCTTCTTCTGGTTCTTCCTCATCCTCTTCTTCGCGCTCCTCTTCTCGGTCAATTCTGGGTAGTGTTGCCTCTATAGGCAACATTACGAGCCGGTAATTTTCGAGGTTACCAAGAAGCTCTTCTGCTTTATCAAGAAATTTTTCTGTTTCTGAAGCATCCACCAACACCTTAATCAGGTGGCCGGATTGCAGTTCTGAGCTGTCTTGCCAGAAGTTTTTCACATAGTCATCTACTAACAGGGTTTCGATAACTTCTTGTCCCTCATTGGGTATAACAACTTCAATTTGTCGGAGCGCCATTTGGTTTTAGTTTTTAAGGATGATTTGATTTTTAATCTTTTTGTAACTGCTGGATTCAATTATAACCTACAGTTGGACTCAATTTTTTCAAATATAAAACTCAGAAGGCCAATTATCAGATTTAAAAACTTGCCATTTATTTAAAAATTGTTTTATTTTTATTTATACAATTTGGTAATTGTAACATATTTTTAAATATCCTCATTGGCTTGTTTCATTTAGATAACGTATCTATGAAGATCATTATCCTCTTAAGTGTTTGTTTATTTACGATATCAACAATCTTTTCAGATCTATCGCATGCGCAAAATATAGCTCTTTCTAATCAGGTTGAGAAGCGTTTTATAACAGCATATGATAAAGGTTACTCAAGTATTATTGAGTTCAGAAAAGTCAATCTGAACGAAGGGCACAACGAAATCATAATTGAGGGCATCCCGCAAGTTCATGATATGGGACGTTTTTCGGTGTTTCTTGACGGTACGTTTGAAAAAGCCAAAGTTTCTAAAAGTTCCTCCGATTTATCATCCTTATTTAAGCGATTAGAGGGTAATAAAGTAAGGTTACAGAATTCTGATTCATCTTTTGACGGAAACCTAGCCGTACAGGGTGCTACCTTATTACTGGAGAATGGGGAAAGGATGTACCTGACAAACAGGCCACAACACTATTTTTTATATCCCGTTGAACAAGAAATTACACTATTTGGTGATATCGGGCTTAAATTGCATGTGAACGCTAATAACGCAGGAGAGCAAATCATAGCGCTGGTATATGGTACAAATCAAATTGGCTGGACTGTAGCACACAGCATTCGATTGCATCCACAAAAACTAACGTATGATTGGTATGCTGAAGCTCAGATATTTAATAATTCCGGTGTAGATTTTGAATCCACCTATCTGAGATTATTTTCCGGCGAAATTGATACTCGCGATATTTCCATTTCGGCGAATAGAAAAATCAGACGTAGTCTTGAAATTTATGATGAATTGATTGATTTGGATGCTTTCCTTGAGACGGATGGTATTCTTGTTTCCGGATATCAACTTTCTATTCGTGGGACCGGGCCGGTTCAAAGAGTAGTATTTGAAGATTACTTCGCTTATGATTTTCCGGAACCAGTGACGCTAAGAGATGGAGCAGTTGAAACGATTAAGCTTCACTACTTAACTGAATTAAATTACAGTACAAAGAATATTGCAATAATTCCGGCAAGTAACCAGAATACTGTAACGGTTACAAAAACAGCAATTATAAACGAGGCTAATAATCGAATTCCCTATCAAATGCCAGAAGGTACAGTCTATATCACAAGTTTAACGGGTAACGGAATTCCTTTGTTTGAAGGACAAAACAGTATTAGAACTACCCCACCCGGTCTAAAAACATATCTTGCTACAGGAGAGTATGTTCCAATAGAGATTGAACATGACTTTAACAGAATATCCAGAAGAAGGGCAAATTCATATGATAATCATACGATTACCATTAAAAACAAAGGTAAGAACAGAGAAGAATTCATAATGAGGAGACATTTTCATAATGCAAGAACGGTTGTTGAAAGTAAACCTGACTTTTTCTTTCAGGAAGGAAACTATATAACGGCAAATATTTCTTTAGAACCCGATGAACAACTTACTTTTTCTCTAAGATTTAAAACCCCGCCGCCACCATGATATTTAAACTCACAAGCTCTTTAATACTATCGCTGTTTCTGATTGGTTTTGTTCATTTAGAAGCACAGAACAATCTGATAATCAGTTCAGAACCGGATGTGTTACAGATAAAGATTTACAGTGGGGGATTCGCCACTATTCATGAAACACGGGATATTCTGCTCGATAAAGGTGAGAATCATATTTTTTTCAGCAATCTCCCTCTTCCAAACTTTAATAGTGATATTGAATATAGTGGTGATTTAATACCCTCATATACATCAATCATTATAAAAAATTCGGGTATTTCTGCTTTTCTTGAAAAGGTAATTGGAAGCGAAGTTACAGTGACCGGCAGAGCTGGAAGCGTAAGTGGTATTGTAGAAGAAGTTCATAATAACCTTTTGTTATTGAGAGACATGAATAACAGGCAGGTTATTGTATTTAACCATCAAGACTATTCAATTAAAGTAAACAGTAGAGATGAAAACCAAACCAATTTACAATCAGGTGTTCTTGCGGTGTACAATGCGGAATCTGCCGGAATCCACAGGCTTAAGCTATGGTATCATACGGGTTTCCTGGGGTGGGCTATGGAAGATCAAGTGCTAATTAACAGCGAAGACGAGACATTAAATTGGCACTCCATACTTTATCTCAAAAATAATACAGAAACAGTTTTCAGTGATGCAATACTTACCATTTCGTCGGCAAACGTTAATGCAGGCAGGGGGTTTTTGGGCTTTGGGAGTTCTGCCAGGAACCCAAGAAATCCTGATTTATTTATACATACACTCGAAGAGCCGCTTACTTTACCCTCAAATGTTGATGTAAGGAAATCTATTCTTAACCGGAAGGATATACCATATCGCAAATCATACCGCTATAATGCACGATATAGCAGGAGCGTAAACATCGGCGATCGTCGCCCGACAGTAAGTTATCACATAAACACATCTGAATTTGGCGAAGATTTCCAGAGCTTACCACGAAGTGAAAGACGGTTAATCCTTGAAACGGATGATGGATTTGTATTAATAGGAGACAGGCTCAATCCTCGAATTATTAGACAGGATGAGGAAGTTATCTTGCGAGGTGGAACTGCTTCAAGTATTTCGATAAATGAATTAATTGAATTCAGAGAAAGTGAATCAGATGAGAGAGTTATAAAGAAAACCGGCACATATAACATCACAAATTTTAGTGAAGAGGAAAAACAGTTATCTATCATCATTGCTGTTGACAAAAAAAACCAACTTGTTTCAATATCAGAACCTGATTACAACCGTTGCGAAAATAGTTTAGAAATTCATATTACATTAAAACCATCAGAGAAGCACGTTGTGAATTTTGAAATGGAAATACACGAAGACGACTAAGCCTAATTATTCGCCAAAGCCTGCCTCGATTGATTCGGGTTAAGGCAGGTAAACCTAAAAGTCGTACGTAATCTGATTTTAAATCCTCATCTATCGGCCTTTCAAATTTGTTTCGCTTTTCTCACACTTCAATTCGTTTATAAGGTGTCGATTTATTAACTTTGGACACATTTGAGTGCGGGTATGATTCATAGAAATCATTTTACCCAAATTGTATTATTACAGTGAAAAAATCTATTAAAATAGCGTCAGGTCAGGGCTTTTGGGGTGATTTACCCATAGCTCCGGTTCAACAGGTGAAATCAGGTTCCATTGATTATTTAATGATGGATTATTTGGCTGAGGTCACTATGTCTATCATGCAGAAACAAAAGCTGCGCAACCCCGAATATGGATATGCACGGGATTTTGTGGATGTTATATGGCAGATTTTACCCGAAATAGCCGATGGAAAAGTAAAGGTGCTTTCGAATGCCGGTGGTGTGAATCCTCGTGGATGCAAAGATGCTATTCTTAAAATCGCGGAAGAAAGCGGCATAAAAGGGGTCAAAATTGCTGTTGTTGACGGAGATGACATCCTCGATTCTATTGACAGCCTCATAAGTTCAGGCCATGAACTCAAAAATATGGATACAGGAGCGCCGGTTACTGAGGTAAAAGACAGCCTTTTAAGCGCGAATGTTTACTTTGGCGCGCAGGCTCTTGTTAAAGCCCTCGAAGAAGGGGCGCAGATTATTATAACCGGACGTGTTACTGATACAGGTTTGTGCCTGGCGCCCATGGCTCATGAATTTGGCTGGGATTTTAATGATTTCGACAAAATGGCTTCCGGAACCATCGCGGGACATATTCTGGAATGCGGAGCACAAAGTTCTGGCGGGAATTTTACCGATTGGGAAGATGTACCTGATTTCGAAAATATTGGTTTTCCAATTGTAGAGGCGTACCCCGATGGCACATTTGTGGTAACCAAACATGAAAACATGGGCGGGTTAGTCCATTCCAAAACGGTTAAGGAGCAGTTGTTATACGAAATCGGCGATCCCGAAGAATACATTACGCCCGATTGCGTAGCTGATTTCACAAGTATTCACTTGCAGGATGAAGCTCCTAACCGAGTTAAAGTGTTCAACATAAAAGGAAAGCCTGCTACGCCGTTTTACAAGGTATCGGCGAGTTATTTGTCGGGATATAAATTGTCGGCTTCGTTAACGTATGCCTGGCCCGATGCGCTCAAAAAAGCCGTCAGGGCAGGAGAAATACTAAAAGCAAGAGCCGAAAACCTGAAGTTAGATATTCACTCATTCAATTATGAGTATATTGGATATAATGGTTGCAATGAAAAGCCGCTGCCTGAGGAGTTTGACAGGGATAACCCCGATGAGGTGTTGCTGAGGGTTTCCATTAGCGGCCCTAAAGCGGCAGATCTGAATCGATTTGGACAGGAAATTGCGCCACTTATACTAACAGGGCCAGGGGCTGTTACAGGCTTTGCAGGCGGCAGGCCCAAAGCAAGTGAAATAGTTGCTTACTGGCCTGCATTATTGAAAAAAGAAGCAGTTCAACCTCAGGTTAAACTTTTTGAAACTTAAAAATCACAAAATATTTAAACGTAATAATATGTTGATAGGTGTTATTGGAGCCGGTATTTCCGGTTTAGTAGCTGCAAGAAAACTGGCTCTTGCCGGACACGATGTTATAGTTTTTGAAAAAAGCAAGGGATTCGGTGGCCGGCTTGCCACGCGTTATAGCGGAGAAGATAAAAAAATTAAATTCGACCATGGTTCTCCGCACATTCACGGAAAAGACCCTCGTTTTTTAGACTTTATCGAAGAACTGGAAACTAAAGGAATTGTTAAAAAATGGTGTGATGGATTCCACTACTGGAATGGTGAAACGCTCTTTGATCAGCATCCTGAAAGGCCGAAAACCCCTTACTATTATGCTCCCGAGGGGATGAACAGTATCGGGCGCTATTTATCACGATGGGTTGATGTTCGCTTAAACTCACGTGTCATCGGCATGACCTACCTTGGAGACAAAAAAGGAAAGAAATCCCCGTGGATGCTCAATTTCGAATCCTCTGACACTTTTGAGGTCGATGCAATTATCTTGGCAACACCCGCTGTTCAAACTTATGGCCTAATCGAAAATTCACAGGATGAA
>SLDG01000208.1 GCA_007125355.1 Balneolales bacterium
GGACTCTCATGCCTGACTACCACCATATCGATTTTCATGGATTCGATATTCTGAATCGTATCCTTCAGAGATTCCCCCTTCTTAACACTCGACGAACTACTTGAAAAATTAACAACATCAGCACCGAGACGTTTTTGCGCAAGCTCAAAGGAAATCCGGGTTCGTGTACTATTTTCATAGAACAGATTCACAATAGTTTTGTCGCGCAACGTCGGCAACTTTGGCACCGGCCTGTTGAGTACCTCCCTGAAATACGATGCATTTTGAAGCACGAAACGAATATCATCGGCACTGTAATCCTTCAATCCAAGAAGGTGGCTTTGTTTAAACGAATATGTTTCGGGGATACTCATACTGCATCTCCCCCTTTCATTGAACCACGGTCGACGACATAAACGGCATCTTCTGTATCAATTTCTTTCAACTTTACCTGTACTTCTTCGGTGATGTGTGTCGGCACATAAAGCCCGGTGAAATCTGATGTGATTGGGAGTTCGCGGTGCCCTCTGTCTATAAGGCAACAGAATTTTATACTGGCAGGCCTGCCAAATCCCATAAGGGCATCCAACGCGCTTCTTGCTGTACGGCCGGTGTAAAGTACATCGTCAACCAAAATGATGTCCTTACCATACAAATCAAAGGGGATGTCTGTGACGCGAACCTCAGGCATTTTCATTTTTGAGCGGAAATCATCCCGAAAAAAAGTAACATCGAGAACACCAAAAGGCACATCCACGCCAAAGTGTTCTTTTATGGATGCGTGGACTCGTCGCGCAATATAAACTCCCCTGGTTTGCATGCCGATAATAGCGAGAGAGTTCAATGAATCGTAAGATTCGGTAAACTGATGCGCAAACCGCTCAAAAATGCGCTTGAGGTCAATTTCACTTAGTAACCGGGCTTGTTTCAAGGCGAAAGTTGGTTAGAATTTATAGTCGCCAAAATTTAGCTAAAATCACCACCCGAAACAAAGACGGGATTAAGGTTTAGGTTGAGGTTGAGATGGCGCTACACTGCGCGGACACTGAGCTCAGACGAAGTGGGAGTCGAAGTGTTGAGACTAAGAGAGTTCAAAGCTGAAAGCTCAAAGCCAGAAACCGTCACTTAGAGGATAGAGTAATGCCATGATTTCAAAATGTGATATGAGGTTTCAAATCATATTTACAATAAGCATACCCGAGAAATCTCCCATGGCTGATAAGGCTGAGGCACCACGTTGCCGTGTCCCGCTTATCGAGAAGCGTAGCCGAAATTGTTGGGGTCGAAGTTAAAAATTTATTGATCCGTAGGATCATCACTTTTGTATCGAAAGAGAAACACTTCCCCATCCACTGCGCTGTAGGTGCAGCACAATATTCCCCGAAATTTTAATGCTGTGTTTTGTACCTTACATCCTGCTAAAACTTGTCATATTTCCACCGATAAACCATACTGCATTATCAAAAACAAAGCTTTCTTTCTTGACCGCGACGGTACGCTGAACGTAGATCATGATTTTGTGCACAAACCGGAAGAATGGGACTGGATTGAGGGCGTCCCCGAGACGCTGAAATTACTGCATAATTCAGGCTACACATTAATTGTGGTTACAAATCAATCAGGGATTGCCAGAGGGCATTTTTCATTGGAACAGGTCGAATCATTACACCGATGGGTGAACGCGGATTTGGAGAAAATGGGATTCCAAATTGATGCTTTTTACATAGCACCCTGGCATCCTGATTTTCATGCGGGAAAAGATCCAGGGTTGCTCGGCGAACGCAAACCCGGAACACGGTTGTTTTTAGACGCAGCAGAAAAGTTTGATATCGATTTTTCGCGTTCTTTTATGGCGGGAGATAAAAAATCGGATGTATTACCGGCCATTGAACTGGGAATGACACCCATTTTGATTCATTCAAGATTTACTACTGATGAGTTAATTTCCTGGGCAGAAAGCAGACAAATCAAACATCACAAAACACTCACAGAAGCAGTAAAAAACTCAACTTATGATATATCTTAAGACTTATGGTTTCTATTGATTTTTGGAACACTATTGTAATTGCTCATACTAACGGAGAAAAAAGGCAACAGGCCCGTATTGATGGATTACGTGAAATCTGCGCGAAGTATGGGGACGTACCTGAATTAGACCTGATTGGAAAAGCGCATCAGCATGCAAGCAGCAAGTTCGATGAAATATGGCTGGGTCAGCAGCGCACTCCTACATCAAGGGAATTGGTAGATTTTGCGCTTACGTTTATGGGACTACAACTTTCTGAAGCCGACCGCGCTGAGGTAACCCGAATCTATCAGGAGTCGCTTTTAGATGGAGCCCCCGAATTAACACTCGGCGTTGGAGAAGCATTAGAAAAACTCGCGTCTACTCACAAGCTCGCCATTATATCAGATACCATGTTTTCTCCCGGCAGAGTTTTAAGGGGATATCTCAAATCAAAAGGGTTAGATGGATTCTTTTCGGCCTACGCTTTTAGCGATGAAGTTGGTGTGAGCAAACCCCACAGAAAAATGTATAAAAAAGTACTTTCTGAAACAGGTTCTGATGCAAAAAGTTCATGGCACGTTGGCGACATCCACCAAACAGACATTAAGGGCGCGCAGTCTATGGGGATGAAAGCCGTTCTATACACAGGTATAAACACTACCGACAAAGAAACTTCATCAGCAGATGTTATTAGTGACGATTGGCTGAAAATCAGCGATATTCTTATTTCATAGATCACAGAACTGAGATTTTCACTGCAATCTAATAGCTGTCATTTCGAGGGTAGAGATTCATTAAAGCTGAATCTTAAGCCATTAGGCCTATTTGTGTTTTATCACAAATAATACCCGAGAAATCTCCCAAGGTTAGGCTAAGGTTGAGGTTGAGGATTAACGATCACCGAGCGGAGCCGAAGGACGAGCGGGTTCAGGAGCAGAATTGTACTAATGATACCAATAGTTTAACCACTCGAATCAAGCATAGTAAAAACAACATCATAGTAGGCCTTGGCACACTTACAAATAATGCAACTTTGGGAGATTTCTCCTGCATGCTTTGTGGTGGTTAGACTTTACTTGAGGATTAATTTTTTGCCGTTAGTTAGACTGTGCGCTCGAAATGACAAAATCTAAGATATTCAAAACTTCCCTCCTTCGTGTCTTCGAGAGTTCGTGCCTGCCTGCCTGACTGCATCGGCAGGCAGGGTTCACTAAAAATATTTAATTTGATTTTTCAAAAGAGAATTGCGCTATGGCAATCTCCCTCAAGTTGCTTAAATTAACATCATCAAATTAATAGGGTCATTGAACTCAAAAACTATTATTAACCAGCAATACCAAATAAATTATTATGAATATCCACGAGTATCAGGCTAAAGAAATTCTAAAAAAGTACAACGTTGCTGTACCGGAAGGTACTGCTGCATTTTCAGTTGAAGAAGCAGTTGAAGCTGCTGAGAAGTTAAAAGAAAAAGGATCTTCGCTGTTTGTACTTAAAGCTCAGATTCATGCAGGCGGACGCGGTAAAGGCCGTACCAAAAAGTCAGGCGCTAAGGGCGTAATGCTTTGCAAAACCGTTGATGAAGTCCGCAAAGGCGCAGAAGATTTACTTGGTGATACGTTGGTGACTATCCAAACCGGAGAAGAAGGTAAGCAAGTACAACGCTTGTATGTTACCGACGGTGTCGATATCGAGAAAGAGTTTTACGTTGGTGTTACACTCGACAGAGCCAAGGGCATGAATGTCATAATGGTATCAACCGAAGGCGGTGTTGAAATTGAAAAAGTAGCCGAAGAAACTCCAGAAAAAATTGTTAAGGAATGGGTCATTCCGGGTCACGGATTATATCCATCACAAGCAAGAAGGCTGGCTTTTGCTTTAGGGCTAACCGGCAAAGCATTCAAACAAGGCGTTGCTTTTATCCAAACGCTGTACAAAGCGTACGATGCAACGGATGCAACGATATTTGAAATCAATCCTCTTGTATTGACTCCAAACGAAGAAATTATAGCGCTTGATGCTAAAATCAACTTCGATGATAATGCGCTATACAGACATCCTGACATTCAGGAATTACGTGACCTTTCAGAAGAAAACCCGTTTGAAGTCGAAGCCGGTAAATACAATCTGAATTACATCAAACTCGACGGAAATGTAGGCTGTATGGTAAACGGCGCCGGGCTGGCAATGGCTACAATGGATATTATTAAACTCGCCGGCGGTGACCCCGCGAATTTCCTGGATGTAGGTGGAACAGCCAATGTCGAGACCGTTAAGAATGGATTCAGGATTATCCTTGGTGACCCAAATGTCACTGCCATCCTCATAAACATTTTTGGTGGTATTGTTCGCTGTGACCGCGTTGCGGGTGGTGTTATAGAAGCAGTAAAAGACCCTGAAATTGCCGATAAAGTTAAAAATATACCCATCATTGTGCGTTTACAGGGTACCAATGCAGAAGAAGCAAAAATTTTGATAGACAAAAGTGGATTAAATGTAACTTCTGCCGTTCTTCTGAAAGAGGCTGCCGAGGAAGTAACCAAAGCTCTTGCTTCCTAAAATAGCATAATCAAGGTTTCTATTTTACAAGGGCGTCTTTAAACTATATGAGATGCCTTTTTTTTAAAAAATTTAATAATAATTATAGATAAACATAGCTTCTGAAAGCAATTAGCATTATTATACAATCAAATTAATCTCTCAGACAACTGTAGCATATAACTACAATACTTTTCGCACTCATGCATAGAATGTGCTTATTGATTAATATTATTTTCCTTTTCTTAATGGGGATAAGTGCATTTGGAATAAGTAAACCGCATCTTGAAGGTTTTTTCCCCGGTATTCAATTCTATTCTCCATCTGAGTACTTAGAGCATGCTCAAAACTGGGATGTAACAGCTAATAGTGAAGGAGCTCTTTTTTTCGCAAATATTAATGGCATTTTGAGGTATGATGGGTATGATTGGGATATTTTTGGAACCCCTTTATCGCCAATGGGAATTCATTACGCTCAAAATGACACATTGTATATTGCGCTGAACGGCGACCTTGGAATATTTAACCGCCTGCCTAACAATAGCTATGAGTTCCAAAGCATCAGCGATCTTTATGATGTTGAACTTCCTTTTTTTGTAGACACCTATAGCATAACTGATGTTAATGGTGAAATATACTTTTTGACCGATAATTTTGTTTTGCAAATAAAAGAAGGTGGCAGCACTTACATCCATACAGGCTACACCCCTTTTTTGATAACCGATCACTCTACAATCCTACTTCTTCAGAACAGGGATAGCAGTCTGTTTTATCCATCGAATCCTGAAATTGACATAATACTTGAAACGGCATCCCCTCTCAGGCTGATTAACGGGCTTTTCAGGTACTCGCCCAATGAATACATAGCCTTTGGTTCAGGTGGAACTACATATTTGATTACTGTAAGCGAAACATTGATACGGGTTTCTGATTATTATGATTCTCGATTCGACTATCTTAAAGATGTCACGGTATTTAATTTTGAGCCTGGCCAGGACACTAATTTTATCATATCAACGATGGCTGACGGTATATTTCAGACCGACCTTAAGGGAAACATGATTCATCACTTTGATGAAAATTCGGGGTTACGCAGTGGATTTGCTCTAAGTACCTGGCAAGACAAATTCAACAATATTTGGATGACAGGGTATTATGGAATAACGAAAATAAAAGCCGGAAATGGCGCTTTTATACTCGATGAAAGATCTGGACTAAGAGGGGAAATTTGGGATGCCCACTATTTCGGAAACAAACTGTATGTAAGTACAAACAGGGGTCTATTTAAAGCTGAACAAACAAGTGCCGGTATAACTCCATTTATCAGTCTCGATGGTTTTGAAAAATTTCAAAGTGTTGGAGAATTTCGTGTGGTATTCAATCCTGTGTACCAAGAGAAAATGCTTTTTTTTCAAACGCAAAATCAACTTTTTATTGTAGAAAACGAAGAAATCACACTGTTTAATGAGAATATTCTCAGAAACCCACTTTATCTCGAAGGTTTTCCAAATTATTTATTTGCAACTGATGGATTTTCAGAACTTTATATGTTTATTCACCAAAATAACAGGTGGATTGAAGTTGCCA
>SLDG01000362.1 GCA_007125355.1 Balneolales bacterium
CAGCGTGTAGCTATTCTCGCTGATAATGAAGATTTGGCTCCCGGTTCGTACACCCGCGTATTCGACGCCAACAGGCTGCCAAGTGGCATGTATTTAATCCGTATGAACGCGAGTAATGAAGTATTTACACGAAAGATGATGTTAGTAAAATAAGTTAGAAGTTACGTTTGGTTAATTGGTAACGCCTCGGACGTAGTAGTCCGGGGCGTTTTTTTATTCATAATTTTGTAAGCCTAATTACAAAGCTTTCTTTTAGTAACATTCAGAGTTTATTATCTTGTGTCAACTTTGTAGCAAGGCTTAATTAACAGCCATTAATTTGAATTTTATTTCGGAATACACCTGATAATGAAAGCATACCACGATTTAGTTGAAAGAATTCTAACAAACGGCACAAGAAAACCAAACAGGACAGGCACTGATGCAATCAGCAGCTTTGCTGAATCTTACAGAGTTGATCTTTCTGATGGCTATCCTCTATTAACCACAAAAAAAGTGTTCTTCAGGTCTGTGATTCTCGAATTGCTATGGTATCTGCGTGGTGAAAATCACATCCGATGGCTGCGAGACGAAATGGATTGTCACATATGGGATGCATGGGCTGACGCAAAAGGATATGTTGGCCCAATTTACCCTGTCATGTGGAGAAAATTCCCTTACAACGAATATGAAGAAATTGAGTTCGAAGGCGTTGGCGCGAAATTCACTCAGGATACTCGTATTCAAAAAGAATTTGATCAAATTCAGTACGTAATTGATGAGATAAAGAAAAATCCGAGTAGCAGGCGTCTGGTGGTAAGCGCTTGGCATCCCGGACTGATTAAAGAAATGGCTTTGCCTCCGTGTCACCTCATGTTTATTTTCAATGTTACAGGCAACAAACTGAATTGTCACCTCACGCAACGCTCCGGTGATGTCGCCCTTGGCATCCCCTTTAACTTAGCCTGCTATTCGGCATTAACAATGATTATTGCAAAGCAATGTGGACTCGAACCTGGAGTATTTGCCCACACTATTGTTGATGCCCACATTTATGTAAATCATGTAGATGGATTAAAAGAACAAATCAAACGTGAACCATATCCCCTGCCATTACTTGAAATAGCTAATAAAAACATAGATGACCTTGAATTCGGGGACTTTGTTCTCAAAGATTACCAACATCACCCTCCGATTAAATTTGAAGTCGCGGTATGACCTCATACTTCATTATTGCGGCGCACGATCCAAATCTGGTAATTGGCAACAACGGACGTCTGCCATGGAGCATCCCGGAGGATTTAAAGCATTTCAAAAGAGTTACAATGGGGCATCCTCTGCTAATGGGGCGTGGCGTATTTGAGGAAATCGGCGAAAAACCATTGCCCGGACGTGATAATTTTGTCCTTACAAGCCGTAATTATCCAAACGTAACAACCTTTAAATCTATAGAAGAAGCAACATCATATTTTGGTAATTCTGATATAGAAACTGTCTTCATCATCGGTGGCGGTGAAATCTACAAACAAATGCTTCACCTGGCCGACAAGCTTATCTTCACACTCATACACAAAAGCTACGATGGGGATGTATTCTTCCCCGAATACCGTCATGATATCGGTAAAACCTGGAAAGAAATCTCAAGAGAGGATTACGACGGGTACAGTTTTGTAGAGTATGAGCGGGTAGAATAGTCTGAGCTCTGATTTTAGAGATTAATGATGGTTTAAATTGTGATTTATTTGCATAGTATTCAGCACGCAATAATGTTCTGATATTACAATATCTTAGATATCCTAATCCGCAGTAGAGACGCAAGATTTTGCGTCTCTACAATGTTGCGTATCTGCAATGTTATCATTAGTTTAAATATTATTATCAACACTCATATTCCATTACCAGCATCAATCATACACCCTAAAATGGATAAATACAAAAACAAATACCGCATACCATCTGCACGGGCTGCGTTTTGGGATTATGGCTGGAATGCCGCGTATTTTGTAACCATTTGTACGAAAAACCATGAATATTTTTTCGGGGATGTGATAAATGGTCGGATGAAATTATCCCCAATTGGGCATATTGCGAATTCTTGTTGGTATGAAATTCCCAATCATTTCCCGTTTGTTGAATTGGGGGCACATGTTATTATGCCAAATCATGTGCATGGTATTGTTGTTATAAATAAACCAGTTGATGATTCTAATTCAAACGATGATTCCAATTCAGACATCGTAGAGACGCAAGATTTTGCGTCTCTACAATCGCGGCAATCTGGAGATTCACAACAATCAAATAAAAACAATCCAAAAAAAAAATTTGGTCCCCAATCCAAAAATCTGGCATCCATCATTAGAGGATATAAAATCGGGGTGACAAAAAATGCTCGAAAAGTTGATCACAGCTTTGCCTGGCAATCTCGTTATCACGACCACATAATTCGTGATGAAGATTCATATCAAAGTATCGTAAAATATGTTGTTAATAATCCCAGAAACTGGACAGAAGATAAGTTTTTTGAAGCTTTTCCCTCATCACCGAAAATAACTGAGATATAAAAATAATTAAGGGGTAAAAACCTCTTTAGTTCAAATCTGCATAAAGTACGAACCTGAATAAAATGCAACCTATTATTGCACTTGCTAAAAAAGGTTAAATAATTGATTATATACGCCTTAATTCGAAGTATATCCGTATTTTAAGTATTATTTATTCCAATTCTTATCCACTCCTTATGACAGTTTTTTTCAGATTTTTGCTTTTTGTACTCCTTCTATTTTTTCCCTTAAATGGCCTTTTGGCACAGTCTGTTTCTGTGCAATTTATGGTAAATATGTCTTACCAGGAAGAACTGGGAAATTTTAATCCTGATAATGATTTTGTGGATGTCGCCGGCTCTTTTAATGGATGGGACGGCTCCGACCACGTACTTTCTGAGGGTGATGACGGCTTTTACGAAATTTCCATAGATGGATTCAATATTGGCGAAACCATTCAATTCAAATTTCGCATCAATGGTGTTTGGGATGGAAATGAGGAATTCCCCGGAGGCGGGCCGAACAGAACCTATACAGTTACCGAAGGTGAAAATATTATTCTTGTTTGGTATAGTGATGAATCACCCCCAACAGGTCCGCCATCGGCTGATTTCACTCCGACATCTATTTCCATTTTTGAAAATGGCTCGGTGTGGTTCAAGGATATGTCAGCCGGATTGGTTACTGAATGGGAATGGCATTTCGAAGGCGGATTACCGGTAGTATCTAATGAAAAAAATCCGGTGGTGGTATATGAGAATGCGGGTTTGTTTGATGTAACCCTCATCGCCAAACACGAAGACCTTGCCGACACACTTACAATTACCAATGTAGTTGAAGTTAATGTCAGAGATGATTTCCAAACCCATTGGTGGAATGATGCTGTATTTTATGAAATTTTCGTGCGTAGCTTTTTCGATACCGACGGAGACGGAATTGGGGATTTTAACGGACTTATCGGAAAGCTTGATTATTTAAACGACGGTGACCCCGAAACCGATGACGATTTAGGGATAACTGGAATCTGGCTGATGCCCATTCACCCTTCACCCAGCTATCACGGATATGATGTTACAGACTACGAGGCAGTAAACAGCCAATTTGGTACCATGAATCAATTCAAAACATTCGTAGAAGAAGCCCAAAGCAGAGGGATTCGCGTGATTATAGACTTTGTGCTTAATCACAGTTCATCCCAGCATCCGTGGTTTATAAATTCCAGAAATAACGTGCCCGGCTACAGAGATTACTACCGATGGAGAACATCGCATCCCGGCTATAATGGCCCCTGGGGACAGCCTGTTTGGCACCAACATAGCTCAGGTTTTTATTACGGGCTTTTTTGGGGCGGGATGCCTGATATCAATTTCGATCATGACCCGGTAAAAGATAAATTATTTGAAGCCGCGCAATTTTGGCTTAATGATGTCGGCGTAGATGGGTTCAGGCTTGACGCCGTTACCTATATTTTTGAGGATGGTTCCCAGCTTGAACATGTTGAAGAAACATTCCATTTTTGGGAAGAATTCAACTCTATGGTGAAACAACAAAATCCTGAAGCAGTTACAGTTGGCGAAGCATGGACAAACACTGAGCTAATACTTCCTTACGTAACAAATAATCGACTTGATTTTGCCTTTGAATTCGATCTGTCTTACTCCATTTTGAATGCTGTGAGAAATGGAAATACAACCCAGCTGTATGCTCAAATGCAAAAAGTGTACAACAGCTATAATTATCTTCAGTACGCTACTTTTTTGACCAATCACGATCAAAACAGAGTGATGAATGAGCTAAACGACGATTGGGAAAAAGCAAAGACAGCCGCTTCCATTTACCTCACACTACCTGGAGTTCCGTTTTTGTATTACGGTGAAGAAATTGGGATGACCGGTGCGAAGCCAGATCCACAAATCAGAACACCCATGCAATGGACGGACGGCCCTAATGCCGGATTTACAACCGGTTCACCGTGGATAAACTTAAATTCTGATTATCAGGATCGCAATGTAGCTGTACAAAGAGAAGATCCCGAATCGCTTTTCAATACATATCGCAGATTAGTTCACCTTAGAAATAATCAACCCGCATTAAGAACAGGTTCATGGACTCCGGTTCAGAGTTCAGCTAATTCACTGTTCAGTTTTTTGCGTGAAAAAGAAGATGATCGCATTTTGGTAATTGCCAATACCGGAACGCAAAGCATTTCAGGTTCCGAGCTTATAATTCCAGGTGCACCCATCGATAGTGGAACATTTACAGTGGATGAATTATTTAGTGGGGATAGTTTTGAAGTAACCATTTTAACCGGAAACAGAATTGAGATTTCTCAAATATCCGGAAATCAAACTCTCATTTTAAATCTTGAGGGCCTGACACAAGTGAGTACTCAACCAGAAGGTAATTTACCCTCTGAGTTTAAACTTAAGCAAAATTACCCAAACCCTTTTAACCCAACTACCACAATAAGATACAAATTACCTGAAAACGCTGATGTAAGAATTGAGGTCTTTAATGTGCTGGGGCAGCGCGTTCAACTTCATGCGCCCGGTTTACAGCCGGCCGGAACGCATCAAATACAATTTGACGGAATGGGACTATCCAGCGGAGTCTACGTGTACCATCTGATTGCAAATGGTATCGTATCAGACAGCAGAACAATGCTGTTGCTTAAGTGATGCCTCCTATTCGTAGGGACGTTGCATTTAACGCTCCAACCTTAATGCTGGTTTTATAATTATTGGGCGATTAAAAATCTATACTTTGCTCTGTTCAGGGATTCCTGCCCCTCAGCCTTGATACTTCGACTACGCTCAGTGTAGTACCTTAGCACCTACGGCGCAGGTGGATTGAGAGGGAGATGTTCATGTTTTACAAAGGTGGTGATCCTACGGATCACGTGAGCTTTAGGGAGCTTTGAACTTTCAATCTCTCAACTTCTAAACATCTAAACTCCTAAATCATAGTACCAATCTACCCTCGAAGTGACAATGATGGAAACCAAGGCCATCCCACAATTAGTCATATTTCATATGACAAAAAAACCGCACCATTCGAGAACAGTGCGTTTTTTTTAATTTCGAATTAAGCCTATTTATCTGAGCTCGGCTACCTTAATACGGTTGAGAGCTCTCTTTAGGGCGAGTTCCATCTGGATATCTTTTTGGTTTTCCAGCTTAATTTTCTTTTCAGCCTCAGCTTTTGCCATTTTCGCGCGTTCAATGTCAATATCATCTTTGCGTTCAGCAGATTCAGCAAGAACGGTGACGGCGTTGTCATCTACTTCAACAAAACCACCATTTACGGTAAAGACTTCGTCTTTGCCATTTTCGACACGGACTATGATCTTGCCGATATCTAACATTGACATCAGGCTGGCGTGGTTGTATTTAACCTCAAAAGCACCTTCGGTTCCCGGCAGATTTACTCCGGTTGATAATCCCTTAAAAACAGGACCATAAGGCGTTAGTATTTTGGTTTTTATTCCCTTCATAATCGAAACAGGTTTTATCAGGCTTC
>SLDG01000088.1 GCA_007125355.1 Balneolales bacterium
TCAAGTTGATCCTGATCGTGCGGGACATTAAAAATTCCGGATAATCCTACCACCGAGCGGGCATCAATAAAGCCGGGAGTTACCACCGGAGCTTCAAACACTTCGTATCCATCTGGGATGGAAACTGAGGCCTGTGTTCCGACACGTTCAATTTTGCCATCTTTAACCAACACCATGCCATTCACAATCGGATTTCCGGCCATGGTATAAACGGTATCCCCCTTTATGGCATATTGTGCAGAGGACACAGTTTGAAGAGTTAAAATGAGAATAAACGCGGCTGATAAAATGGTTAGAAAGCGTTTCATTGGGCACCTCCTGTAGAATAATGATCAAAAAACTCACCTCTGTACACTTCGTGTCCACCTACAGCATAGGGCACGTGGTCGGGATTATTGCGGTCGAATACCATCTCACCTTCAATCCATGTTTGCATTACATGGGTGTATACGCTGAAAGGATCCCCGTTGAGGATGATGAAATCGGCATCTTTTCCTGTTTCGAGTGAACCAACACGGTCTTCGAGATCAAGCATACGGGCTCCGGCAAGGGTTAGGGCTTCTAAAGCTGCCTCGCGGCTCATTCCATCGCGCACTGCAAATGCAGCCATCCTGAAGAATAAACGGGAATCGGTTACGCCGTCATCGGTATGAAATGCTACATCCGCGCCGACCTCTTCTAAAGCGCGTCCGTTATTGTATAACAGGTTGATGGCTTCCAGTTTACCGCCGGGAGTATCGAGTACAATGATGGAGCTGGGAACACCGGCCGCGGCGATTTCGTCGGCTACTTTCCACGCTTCAGAAACGTGATGAAGTACCACACGGAATCCGAATTCGCGCTGTAAACGAAGGACCGTGAGAATATCATCATGACGGTGCGTGTGGAAATGAATCAGGCGCTTACCATCGAGCGCCTCCACCATAGGTTCCAGCCTCAGGTTTCGGTTCGGCATTTTATCAGGGTCGTTACCGGCATCAAGAATTCTTTGGCGGTATTCCTGCGCTTCAATAAACAGATTTCTTTGCAGAGCCGCAGATTTAGCTCTTGTTCCCGGAAACGGAGGCTGTCTGAGCGAGTTTGTTCCGTTCGCCATTTTAATTCCACCGGCAAAACCATCATGAAGTGCCGGATTTTTGATAAACATATCATAAACCGTACGAGCATCCTTTAATTTCAGGTAGATGGTTTGGCCGCTAAGCAGGTGTCCTGAACCGGGCATAACATTGGTTGTAGTGACCCCGCCTGTGCGTGCCTTTTTAAATGTATCGCTGCGGGCATCAATGGCGTCTGAGATTCTGACATCAGGGTGCAGGGGTGAGGAACCGTCCCCGCCGTCTCCGCCGCCGATATGCGAGTGTGTATCTACAAGTCCGGGCATAAGAATTTTACCACTGACATCCACTACCTCAGCGTTTCGGGGGATTCTGACTCTGTCAGCCGGACCAACGGCCTGAATTTTGCCATCCCGAACAACTAGCGTTCCGTTCTCAATGGGTTCCGATGATATGGGATAAATCATGGCCCCGGTAAATGCAATGGCTTGCTGTTGAGCATTAACCGACTGAGCGGCGGCTAACAACAGCGCCAGGCATATCCACAAAAAAGCTTTCATTTTAGTATCTGTTCGTTCATGTTTGGAACACGAATGTAACAGATTTATCCGGTTGATGCCACAACAGGACACCAACCGGCTGTAATTTTATTTGTGGATTACGTAAAAAATGGAAAACGGAGGGTAATTCAGAATGCAGAATTGGTGAATTCAGAGTTTGGGCGTTCAAAGAGGATGAATTCAAAATGTAAAATTCAAAATTTATAATTAGGCTTTATTGGGCTTTTTAGCCACCCTAAAACTCTAAACTCCTCAACACTTCCTTTCCCACTTCGTCTATGCTCAGTGTCCGCTCCCCGATAATCGGGACACGGCAGTGCAGCGCCACCTCAACCTCAACCTTAGCCTTCTTCGTGAACCTTGTGTCCTTGAGTCTGGGTGATTCTCATAATGATGTTAACAATCAGAAGTTTTCAGTTGTGTTGGCTGAAAGCAACTCTCTTGTCACTAATTCGGAAACGGTTCTGTAGAATACTTCTTCGTTTTCAAGCACTTCTGTATCTACAGATTCCAGTAAACCCGGAATATTGAGCAACGAATGAATGAGGTAGGCTTTGTGTCGCAGCCTTTTTGACATGCCGTTATTGTATACATGTGCTATGCCATTCAGAATCTGTACTGAATCTTGCTGATTGAACGCCTTTTTGAACAAAACGCTGTGAAACAAGGCAGACTCTACCACACCGGGATTTTCTGATTGAAGCGCCACAGAGTAGTTTGTAGCTGCAAGTTCTTTATTTGGTTCATGGGTTTGTCCGAATACGGATGAAAAACCCATCATTATAAAGCCAAGATATATGGATATAGCAATTTTTCTGTAGTGTTTTAACATGGTAATACTCCTTTATAAGTAAATTATTAGACTACTGTGATGATGAAAAGCAAAACTAACCTTAGTGCACTTAGAGGAGATTTGTATCAGAAAACCGAATGGGTTTGCTCATATAAACATCCTGAAAAAACAATAGGATTATTGATTTCATAATCACAATTTGATTATTCTTAAACTATACTTTTTGTGTTAGAATTATATTAACGTACTGTTAATCTTTGTGTTCTTATTGCTAATACTGTGCCAACTATATTATAGAAGGGCTTCCAATATGACATATATTCATTGTCATAGAATTACACAAAATTATCTGAAAGCGCATTTTATAAACTTTGGTTTGCAGAAAAACGCTTTCAGCAAGATGTGGGAGAATATGCCAAATTTACAGGCATTGAGAGGGGGGGATTCAGAATGGAAGAATTCAGAATTCAGAATTTGGGAGTGCTAAGAGGATGAATTCAAAATTCAAAATGTATAATTATTTGGTTTGAAGAATGTAGCTAATAACGCAATCTTGTCATTTCGAACGCAGATTTAGGTAGTCGGCTATTTTGTTATATCCGAGTGCCACTTTAACCAACCCAAAGTATGCGAGAGAAATCTCCCGGGGTGGTTTTTGCATCAATATTTGCATGGTTTGCTTGGGAGATTTCTCGGATATGCATTGTTAGAACATCATTCGAAACTTCATACCAACATTTCAGCCTTAGTGCGAGTGTACCCTCGAAATGACATAATCAAAATTATTCAATACCTGCCTGCCGACGCCGTCAGGCAGAATCATTAAACAATAATCAATTTCTTAACCTCTCAACACGTCGTCTCCCACTTCGTCCAGGCTCAGTGTCCGCTCCCCGATAATCGGGACACGGCAGTGCAGCGCCACCTCAACTTCTAAACCTCAACCTTAGCCTTTATTTCAACTCTATCGGAACCACAATCCTGGTGTGTTCCCATTCCATGGTCATTGTGCCGGTGCTGTTTGTGTTGGATTCGAGGAGGATGGTAAACATTTCTGTTTTTTCGTCAGTTTTTTGTACATCAGCCTGAATGCGAAATACATCGCGATCCTGACTGTAGGTGTATGATCCCCATTGGCCGAGTTGTTCGTTTAGTATTATGGTCCAGCTATTTTCTCCGGGTATCGTAAACATGCTGTATGTGCCGGCTGGAAGGTGATACCCACCAAAAGTGATGTCGCCTGTGGTGGTTAATTCAGTTGCTTCATTGGCTCCGGTTCTCCATACCTCGCCAAAAGGTACTAATGAGCCGAAAATCTCGCGTTCTCTTACCGATGGCCGACCGTAAATCACTTTCACATAGCAATCATCTATAATCATACGGGTTAATCCGACGGGGCTTTGCCTTGGCTCCGGCAATGACTGTGAAAAGGCATCAGATAGTAATAAAAAAGAAAAAAAGATAACAGACAGTAAAGCAGACTTCATATAAAACAGGTTTGGTTTTGAATTTCACTTGGGTGATAACGCCTTAATTTAGTGTCAGGGTATGTATATATCAAAGATTTTATGCATCTGTTGGTATTTTTTCACTTATCGACTTAATAGATTCTTATTTTCAGATTCCGGATTCGGTCAAAATATTAGTTTACACCTGGCGCCTGCACTATCCTGTCATGCTGTGCAGGTGGGCTTTTATGATGGAGTACGGCTATAATCCTAATCCCGTCGTCCCTTCGACTAAGCTCAGGACAGGCGTCGAAGCATTGGTTTTTTAAGCCTGAATTTCTTTCACTAATGGCTGGACAAACAACACTTTTAGCAGACTAAGGTTGATGTTGCTCTTTAATACCTCATTAATTACGTTTTTTCTATTGGTGCAGAACTATTTAGTATTAATCTGCCGTTGTAGTTAACATTGAGCAAAAGACTTTGTTTGCAAATTATTATTATTGAAAAAAATAATCACCCTAAATTTAATATGTCTATGAACCGACGCGAATATCTAAAAAAATCACTTGCCGGTGCCGCACTTCTTGGTACAGCGGGCTTAAGCATACCTTCGACTGCAAAAGCTATAATGACAGATACATTTGATGCAAGCACAAATCGATACACATTGCCTGACCTCGACTACGCCTACGATGCACTCGAACCGCACATCGATGCGCAAACAATGGAATTGCATCACAGCCGACACCATCAGGGATATGTGAATGGGTTGAATAATGCCCTTGGCAAACTGGCAGAAGCCAGAGATACGGGGGATTTCTCACTTGTGAAGCACTGGAGCAGAGAAAGTACATTTCACGGAGGCGGGCATTTTCTGCATGCCATGTTTTGGAAAATAATGTCGCCGAACGGTGGTGGAGAGCCCAGTCATGCCGGACTTCGTGATGCAATTAACAGAGATTTTGGCAGCTTTGAGAAATTTAAAAGCCATTTTATTGCGGCCTCCACAGCTGTAGAAGGAAGCGGATGGGGCATTATGTCGTATGAGCCAAACGGTGGCAAATTGGTGATTCATCAGGCCGAGCGTCAATCTGATCTGACGATGTGGTCAACCACTCCGCTGTTGATGGTTGATGTTTGGGAACATGCTTATTATCTGCGTTACCAAAACAGAAGAAGAGCATACGTAGAGGCATTTTTCAATGTCATTAACTGGGATGAAGTTGCCCGTATGTACGAAGAGGCTGTAGGCTGATTTTCAGATTAAGATAACATCCCAATAAACTAAAAAAACCCTGCCGAAATGCGTATCGGCAGGGTTAATCAGGGTGAATCGGGAGGGGCTCGAACCCTCGACCCACGGCTTAAAAGGCCGTTGCTCTACCAACTGAGCTACCGATTCTTCGAAAGACCTCAAATATACGGATTTTTACCTGCCTCTCGCAAGTTCATTTTTACAATTTTCGGTGATTTTTTGGTGGGTTTAGAAGGGTTTATGGGTTTATTCGTTTAGTTGTTTAGAGGGTCTTGTGCTGAAATAGGTTTACACACTAAAAACTACCACGAAAGAGTCCCCAAATTAATCAAGTACTTGTGGCATTACGGATTGTTGTGTTATCTTTGTTTAGAGTAAGTAATTACACACTTTAGCCCTTTTTGCCTTCCCGACTTAGCTTTTTTTAAAAGAGGAGGTTCTCTAAGGCGTTGCCGTATCAACGGTAAGTTCAGATTTTAAAATCTCACCATGAGTAAACCAATAAGCAAACACACATCCCAAATTTGAATAATACCGCATTAACTTTCGCTGTTTATTCCGTATCTTTGCCAGCTATATAAAATACAGGCAATTAATCTCCCAACCTCATGAATTTCCCCATTAGAAATATTGCAATTATAGCCCATGTTGACCATGGCAAAACCACACTTGTTGATCAGATGCTTCAGCAAAGTGGTACGTTCCGCGAGAATCAGGAGGTTCAGGAGCGGGTAATGGACTCAGGCGACCTCGAAAGGGAGCGGGGGATTACCATCATGGCAAAAAACACTGCTGTGAACTGGAAAGGCACCAAAATCAACATTGTTGACACCCCGGGCCACGCCGATTTCGGCGGGGAAGTAGAGCGTATCCTCAAAATGGTAAA